>CALBHI010000048.1 GCA_937894535.1 uncultured Verrucomicrobiota bacterium | reverse complement strand
TGGGTCATTAGGTGATCGACGTATTCGAGTTTCTTCAAGGCGCCCCAGCCCTGGTACCGCTTGCGCCAGTCCAATCCGGGGGTCAGCCAGACCGCGAAGGTTTCGGTGAAATCCTCGTCGGGGTGGGCCTGGGCGTAGTTGCCTTTGAGGTGCACAACGTATTGTTTGCTGTAGGGCCGCATCACATAGCGGTGCGGGTCGTAGGGCAGCGACATCCGGCCGAACAGTTCGCGCCAGCGGCTGCGCGTGTACAGCTTGTAGGCGTAATTGATGGCGTGGCCGGTCTCGTGGCGGAGCAACCGCATGCACTCGGACTCGGATTCGCCTTCCGCCTCAAGCATCATCAACCGCTCGAGTTTGATCAGCCGCGGATGGGCGAGGTAAAACGGAATGCCCACGGCGGGGATCCGGTCCGGGGTCAGCCACTCCGTGCTGAGGTAGCAGGGCGGACGGAACTGCAGGCCGCGCGCGGCGAGTTCAGCATACAAGTGATGCACGCGCGGTTCGACGGGTGAGCCTTCCAGTTTCAGTTTGAAATCGCAGACACGGCGGCGCAGCAATTCGGTGTCGCTCAGTTCCTGCCAATGAACGGGAACCGGCGGCGGCGTCTCGGGCGCAGGAGCTGGTGGGGCCGGCTCCGGCGGGGGCGTATGGGGTTGTTCGGTGGTGTCCATGCCGGTTAGCCTTGCGTGAGGAGCGACGCCACTTCGCGATCGGTCACGACACGGATATTCAGTTTGCGCGCCTTGTCCAGCTTGGACCCCGCGGCTTCGCCGGCGATCAGCAGATCGGTCTTTTTACTCACGCTGTCGGTGACGATGGCGCCGACGGCGCGCAGCGCGTCCTTGATGCCGTCGCGCGAGTAGTTCGACAGGGTGCCGGTGACGACGACGGTCTTGCCGCTAAGCGGGTGATCGACGGCGGCGGCGGGAGTGCCGGTGTCCTCCATCGAAACCCCGGCCCCGGCCAGTGCGTCGATCAGCGCGAGGTTGCGCGGATGTTGGAAAAAGTGGTGGATCGCGGTGGCCATGATGGCCCCGACATCGGGAACGGCTTCGAGGTGTTCGGGCGAGGCGGCACGCAGCGCATCCATGGACCGGAAGGCGGTGGCCAGGCGGCGTGCCGCGCCTTCGCCGACGTGCGGGATGCCGATGCCGTGGAGCAGCCGCCAGAGCGGTCGGACGCGGCTTTCACGGATCGCCGCGACCACGTTGGTCGCCGACTTCGCGCCCATGCGGTCGAGCCCGGCCAGTTGATCCGCGGTGAGCGTGTAGAGATCGGCGGCGGTGGTCACCAGTCCGGCATCCACCAGTTGGTCCACCAGCTTGTCGCCCAGCCCTTCGATGTCCATGGCGGCCTTCGAGGCGAAGTGGCGCAGGGTGCGTTTGAGTTGGGCCGGACAGGAGGTGTTTTCACAGCGCCAGGCGACGAATTCCGGATCGCGTTCGATCGGTCCGCCGCAGGAGGGGCAGCGGCCTTCAACATGCGCGTGGAGGTCGAACGGGGCGGCACCGGGCGGACGCCGGGCGAGGTCCACCGCGACCACGGCGGGAATGACCTGGCCGGCCTTTTCGATCACGACGGTGTCGCCAATCCGGATGTCCTTGCGTTTGATCTCGTCCTCGTTGTGGAGGGTGGCGCGGGCGATGGTCGAACCGGCGAGGAACACGGGTTCCAGTTCCGCCACCGGGGTCAGGATGCCGGTGCGGCCGACCTGCACGGTGATGGCGCGCAGCACGGTGGTTGCCTGCTCGTGGGCGTATTTGAAGGCGATGGCATACCGCGGGGCTTTGGCGGTGGTGCCCAGCGGTTTCCAGGCATCGCGCTCGTTCACTTTGATCACGCAACCGTCGATCTGGTAGGGCAGTTCCTTTTCACGGGCCTGCAGTTCGCCGGCATGGCGGATCACCTCGTCGATGGTGCGCGATGTCCACCAGTCGGACGGGATGGGCAGGCCGAGGCGCTTCAGCAGGTGCAATTCATCGGCGTGGGTGGCCGGGCGGTCGCCGGTCATGTCGCCGATGGCATAACACACCGCGCTGAGGGGGCGGGTCGCGGTGATCGAGGGATCCAGTTGCTTCAGGGAGCCGGCGGTGGCATTGCGCGGATTGGCAAAGAGGGGTTCGCCGGCCTGTTCGCGCTGCGCATTCAGCCGGGTGAATCCTTCCACGGGCAGGAACGCTTCGCCACGCACTTCGATAAAGGCCGGGATGTGGTCGCCGGTCAGTTTCAGCGGGAGGGCGCGGATGGTTTTCAGGTTGGCGGTGATGTCGTCGCCGGTGGTGCCGTCGCCGCGGGTTGCGCCGAGGACCAGGGATCCATGGTCGTAGTGCAGCGAGATCGACACGCCATCCACCTTCGGCTCCAGGACATAGGTGACGGTGCGGCCGGGCAGCAGTTTGCGCACGCGGGCATCGAACTCGCGCAGGTCCGCCTCGTCGTAGGTATTGTCGAGCGACATCATCGGCTCGCGGTGGGTCACGCTCGCGA
>CALBHI010000047.1 GCA_937894535.1 uncultured Verrucomicrobiota bacterium | reverse complement strand
CAAGTGCATCCGCATGAGCCGTGAACGCGAACCCTTGATCTGGGATGCGATCCGCTTCGGTGCCGTCCTCGAAAATGTCGTGGTCGATCCAGCGACCCGTATCCCCGACTACAACCAGGACGCGATCACCGAAAACACCCGGTGTGCCTATCCGCTCGATTTCATCCCGCACGCCGTGCCCGACGGCATGGGGGGGCATCCGAAAGCGATCGTGTTTCTCGCCGCCGATGCCTTCGGCGTATTGCCGCCGGTGGCCCGGCTCACCCCGGAACAGGCGATGTACCACTTCATGTCCGGCTACACCGCGGCACTGGGCGGCACCGAGGCGAACATGGGCAAGGACCCGACCCCGACTTTTTCCACCTGCTTCGGCGCGCCGTTCCTGCCGCGTCCGCCGCACGTCTACGCCGGCATGCTGGCCGACAAGATGCGCCGCCACGGGACGCCCTGTTACCTGATGAATTCGGGGTGGGTGGGCAACCCTTACGGCCAGGGACCGCGTTGTCCGCTGCCGGTAAACCGCCGCTGTGTGGCGCACATCCTTGACGGGACACTGGACCGGTCAACCTTCCGCACGGATCCGGTGTTTGGATTCGAGATCCCGGAGGCACTGCCCGGTGTACCGCCGGAATTACTGGCTGAACGGCACGGAGCCCGCGATGCCGCTGATTACGACCGGCGGGCCCGTGACCTGGCCGCGAAATTCATCGCCAACTTCGCCCAGTTCGAGGGTACGCCGGACGCCATCGTCCGGGCCGGCCCTCGCATCTGATCGGGCAGGAAACAACAAAAAGGAAAGGAACAACGAACATGAAGAAGTACCTGTGGTCCTGGTTGATGGTCGGCTGCCTGGTTGCCGGTAGCGCGGTCTATGCGGAAGATGCCATCGAAGCCGCCGGCGACGTGGCCGCCGAGGCCGTGGAAGCGGCGGAAGATGCGGCCGACGAAGCCGCCGCCGCTGCGGATGCCGCGGTGGAGGATGCCGGTGAAGCGGTCGAGCAGGCGGTGGAGTCGATCGAGATGCCCGCCGAGTAACCAGGCGTCATCGTCCGCACCTGGTGCGGAACAGCCGGCCGCGCCGAATCCGGCGCGGCCTTTTTTTCCCATCCTACCTTGCCGGTTTCGCTTTCCTCTGTAATGTTGAGGCAAAGTGCGTTAAGTAAGCAGGTGAAAGGATCGGGGAATGTTATGAAACGTGTCGTTTGTTGGTTGTTGGCAGGATGGATGGTTAGCGCTTCGGCGTCAGCCATGGATTATTCAGCCGAGCACTTGCAGATCCTCAGCGAACTGCAGGTGATGGCCCAGGGTTCCTACACCGAGGCCGAGTGGTACGCGGTGGCGCGCCGCCTCGATGGTGTACTGGAGCATGCCCGCCGCAATGCCACGTGGGATGCCTATATCGACACGCAGGTCATCCGCGCCAATGTCATGAGCATGCGGGGGCAGGATGACCAGGCGCTCGCCCTGTTGCAGAAAACCCTGGCCGACTTCGAGAATTCCGATGTCAAGGTGTTGCGCAAGGTCTATGTCGAGATCGCCTCCCTGTATGCCCGGCGAGGTGATCAGGCGGCTGACACCGGTATCATGAACCGTTTCAAGAACAGCCGGCACTTCGACCGGGAAACCTATGCCTTCTCCGGCGGCTACGGACCGAACGATCCCATCATGGTCGCCCGGCCGGCGGCCGGTGTCGATGGCTCGATCTCGATGACGGCGATGAACGTCTACCGCACCCAGGCGGAATTCGGCGCGGGCCAGATCTTCCCCGACTTCTCCACCACCGGGTGGGATGGCGCTCCGGTTACCCTGGCCAGTTTGCGCGGCACCGTGGTGCTGATCGACTTCTGGTCGCCCGGTTGGTTTGTGTGGAACCGGGACCTCGCCAACCGCATCAATGTGTTCAACACCTACCACGGGCGCGGTTTCGAGATCCTCGGCTTTAGCATCGATGCCGATGAGGCTTCCGCCCGGCAGTTTGCCCAGGCCAAGAAGATGCCATGGCCGCAGGCCGTGCCTCCGCGCGGGTTGCTGCGCACCCTGGGGATCTTTGGCGAAGTCACGAATTTCCTTATCGACCGCGACGGTGTCATCATCGGGCGCAACCTCTATGGCGCCGAGCTCGACATGGCGGTGCGTCGCGCGGTGGCCCGTTGAGCATGAAGCTGGCCTACATCGGCGGCAACGGGATGCTCGGTCGCGATGTCCTGGCGGCGGCCGCCGAGCGGGGGATCGACGCCACCGGCCTTGACCTGCCGGAACTCGACATCACCCGCGTCGAATCCATCCGTGAAGC
>CALBHI010000046.1 GCA_937894535.1 uncultured Verrucomicrobiota bacterium | reverse complement strand
TTAGAAGTTGGTGATGGATTTTAGCCGCGGGCACGGCGTTTTTTTCGCGAGGTGTTTCGTTTGACCGGTGCGGCGTTTGGCCTCCGGGGAAATTAGGCGTTGCCCGGCCGGATTGCGTGTTTACACTGTCGCCCTGAACCCAACCTGTGGAGGATCGCCCCGATGTCGAACGAAGTCGAATCGATGATGAAGGAAGGCCGCAGTTTCCCGCCCCCTCCGGCGTTTTCCGCCAAGGCCCGCGTTTCATCGCTGGCCGAATACGAGGCGATGTACCGTGAATCGATCGATCACCCCGAGGCCTTCTGGGCGAAACAGGCGGAGGAAAACCTGGTCTGGATGAAGAAATGGGACCGGGTTTGCCACCACGATTTCAGCATCATCGGCAAGGCGGCGACCCCCTACGTGTCGTGGTTCGAGGGTGCGCAGTTGAATGTCAGCGCGAACTGCCTCGACCGCCATGTCGCCGCCGGCCAGGGGAACAAACCGGCCATCGTCTGGCAGGGCGAAAAGGAAGAGGAAAAGCGCACGTTGACGTATGCGCAGTTGCTCGGCGAAGTCGAACAGTGCGCCCGCGTGTTGCGCCACCTCGGGATCAACAAGGGCGATGCGGTGACGGTGTTCATGCCGATGGTGCCGGAGATCGCCGTGGTGCTGCTGGCCTGCACCCGTATCGGGGCGATCCACTCGGTGGTGTTCTCCGCGTTCAGTCCCGATGCGCTGAAGACGCGCATTCAGGATTGCCGGTCGCGCGCGGTGGTGACGGCCGACGTCGGATTCCATGCCGGCAAGGTGATCCCGCTGAAGGATAAGGTTGATTCGATCCTCGGCGACTGCCCGACCGTCGACCGTGTGCTGGTGCTGAACCGCGGCAATGCGCCGGTCACGATGAAGTCCGGGCGCGATTTCTGGTGGCACGAGGAGATGGCCGCCGACCGCAAGGCCGTGTCCGCCGCGCCCGAGGCGATGAACGCCGAGGATCCGCTGTTCATCCTCTACACCAGCGGCAGCACCGGCAAGCCCAAGGGCGTGCTGCACACCACCGCCGGCTACCTGCTCTACACGCACCTCACCTTCAAGTACATCTTCGACATCCGCGACGACGACCTGTTCTGGTGCACCGCGGATTGCGGATGGATCACCGGCCATTCGTATTTCGTGTACGGCCCGCTCTCCAACGGCGCGAGCTGCATGATGTTCGAGGGCGTGCCGACCTATCCGGGCCCCGACCGGTTCTGGAAGATCGTGGCCGACTACAAGGTATCGATCTTCTACACCGCGCCGACCGCGATCCGCGCGCTGATGCGCCTCGGCGAGGAGTACCCGAACAAGCACGACCTGAGTTCGTTGCGCCTGCTCGGTTCGGTCGGCGAGCCGATCAATCCCGAGGCATGGATCTGGTACCACGAGGTCATCGGCAAGGGCCGCTGCCCGATCGTTGATACCTGGTGGCAGACCGAAACCGGCGGCATCATGATCACCACGTTGCCGGGCGCGATGTCCGCGAAACCGGGTTCGGCGGGCAAGCCGTTTTTCGGTGTCGTACCGGCCATCCTCAAGGACGACGGCAAGGAGGCGGGCGTGGACGAGGGCGGCAGCCTGATGATCATGAAACCGTGGCCGGGCATGATCCGCGGCGTCTACGGCGACACGAAAAGCGAGCTGATTCGCAACGTGTATTTCTCGAAGTTCCCGGACAACTATTTCAGCGGCGATGGATGCCGCCGCGATGCCGACGGCTACTACTGGCTGATGGGGCGTATGGACGACGTGCTGAATGTGTCGGCCCACCGCCTTGCCACCGCCGAGATCGAAAGCGCGCTGGTCGGACATCCCGCCGTCGCCGAGGCCGCGGTCGTCGGCTTCCCGCATGAAACGAAAGGGCAGGGGATCTACTGCTACGTCACGCTGAAAAGGGGCATCGAACCGACCGAGGACTTGCGCAAGGCGCTGGTCCAGCAGGTGCGGAAGGAGATCAGCCCGATCGCCACGCCCGACAAGATCCAGTTCACCGATGCGCTGCCGAAGACCCGTTCCGGAAAGATCATGCGCCGCATCCTACGCAAGATCGCCGAGAACAAACCGGAGGAGGTTGGCGACACCAGTACGCTGGCCGATCCGGCGGTGGTGACCTCGCTGATCGACGGACGCCAATGACGTGCGGGTGATCGTCTCCAGCAGCGCCGACGTCTACGAAAACCTCGCTGCCGAGGAGGCGCTGCTCGACGCCGCGCCGACGGAGCCGGTGGTCTTGGTCTACGCCAACGACCCGGCGGAAAAAAAAAAAAAAAACCAG
>CALBHI010000045.1 GCA_937894535.1 uncultured Verrucomicrobiota bacterium | reverse complement strand
CTCTGGCCGTGGCATCGACCACCGGCGTGCGGTTCTATGATCCCCTCACGCTCGAACTCACCGGATCGCTGCCGACAGGGAGCGTCGATCTGCTCACCTACACCGACGACGGCGCAACCCTGGCCGTGGTCACAGGCCGTCGCCTGGTCAAATGGGACATCGCCGGCGGCCGCCGGGTGGCGGAGGCCGGCGAGGCCACCGGCATTGTGGCGCTGGCCGCGTCGCGCGGGGAGACGCTTGCGCTCGGACTGGCCCCGCGCACCAGTGAGCGGGCGGAAGGTTTCGTGAACCTCCTGCGCGACAGCGACCTTGCGCAACAGCAAGCTGCGCGCGCGGCGGCGGGAGCAAGCTGATGAATGTCCCGGGTGGCATGAGGGCGCGGCTTGAAGCCGAATTGCCCCGTTGTCCGCCCGGGGCATTAATTCGCCAGATCTACGACTCGGCCATTGAATTCGCCAAACGATCAACCAGTTGGCGGAAGTGGCTTCACTTGGATGTAGTCGCAAATCAAACTGCATATCGATTGCGGCCGGCCACGGGTGCCAATGTCACATCGGTAAGCGAAGTGGTATTGGGCGAAGATGAAGCATGTGGTTATCCCGTACCGAGATCCGAATACACCTTACACGTGGTCGGCGGTGACATGACGTTGTTGTTTCGTGGCTCGTTGGGCTCAGCAAGATCATCATGGATTCACGTTCGGATAATCCTGGAACCAATACGCGGTCTAGTTATCGATGACGAAGAATGGTTTATCCGGTGGCAGGATGCCATTGAGTCCCATGTCGTATACATGCTTGCCCGCAAACAGCGCAGGCCATGGACCAATATCATGGCCAGCGAGACGGCATATCGGCAGTACCTCCGCGAACTGGAGAGGGCAAAAGCCAGTGTGTTGGATATTGACGGCGGAAGCTTCAATGGCGGGGTGAATGTATGAGACGGATTATAATCTGCTGTGCTGTCTGGTTTATGGCGATGTCCGCCGTGGCGTCGGACGTTGTCATGACCATCGATGTGTCACGCAAGACGGTTGTGTCCACCAACCGAATTGCCATCAGGGAAACGGTGCCGGTTCGGTTGGTCGGTATCGACACGTTTTCCCCTTCCAATCTGGTGCTGCGCCTGACGGACATCACCCTGACAAATACCTATGCGCTTACGACGAACTTTGTCGCGGCGGGATCGGTTACCAGCGTGGCCTATGGGGTTACCTCTGTCCAGGTGATGGCCACCGGAACCATGGACCTGAATACGGCCGAACTGGTCGCGTTCTACTCGAACCGGGTACCTCAATTCTCGTGGCCGTTTGTGGTCGGGCTATGGGATGTCGGGGCCAATCGGTTGCTGGTCAATGACCGCGTGGCCATCATGAACAATCCGTATTCCCCTGGGATGCCCGGGCCGTCTCCCATCGGCATGGTTTATCCGGCTCTGGTGCCCGGCCTCAATCCGGCATTTGGAAGCCTTCTGCAGTACATCGGGAACGGACTGTGGGGGGCCTACAACCCGACCAGCTTGCTGGCGTCAGCCGGCGGGGCATGGGGATCCATCCAAGGCGTCATCACGAATCAGGCGGATCTGTGGAGCATTCTCGGCCCCATGATTTCTGGTCTCCAATCGGCTACATCTGACGTTGCAGCCCTTCAGAGCGCCTTGGTGTCGACGGGTGGGCATTTCACGGCGGCGCTGGCGACGAAGGCCGGTACGGGCGAGGTCGCCGCCGTCCAAGCTGGTCTGACGACGAAGGCGGGCACTGGTGAGGTCGCCGCGGTCCAAGCTGGTCTGACGACGAAGGCCGATGCCGGTGATGTCGCGGCCCTTCAGAGCGCCTTGGTGTCGACGGGTGGGCACTTCACGGCGGCACTGGCGACGAAGGCGGGCACGGGCGAGGTCGCCGCGGTCCAGGCTGATCTGGCCACGAAAGCGAATGCGGGTGAGGTAGCGGCCTTACAGGGGGCCTTGGTGTCGACGGGTGGGCACTTCACGGCGGCACTGGCGACGAAGGCGGGCACGGGCGAGGTCGCCGCGGTCCAGGCTGATCTGGCCACGAAAGCGAATACGGGTGAGGTAGCGGCCTTACAGGGGGCCTTGGTGTCGACGGGCGGTCATTTCACTGCGGCGATCCAAACATTGACCGACACTGATGGCATACATTGGTCACGACGCCCACCGACCCAGACGGTGAACTACGCGGGTCAATTGCTCACGAACGTCGCAAGTATCCGGACGTCGGGTGGAACGAATGTGGTGTCGATCGGATACGATACCGAAACCATGCGGGTGGAGCAGTCTCCCGGTGTGGCGTGGAGCCCGTATTACCTGGAAACGTTTACCGGGAGCAACTATGTGTTTTCGCTCCGGTACATGGGTCCGGCATCTGTTGCGACCCTGTCACGCTTCGTGTTCCTGAATCCGGTCGATTTCGTTGCCGGTGGAAACGCCTTCAATTTCACCAACTTCCCCTCGTGGATCACGTCCAATGGTGTGACATGGTCGCAGTTCACGGGCGGGGTGCAATCCGTTTTCACCACCAACATCCCCAACTGGTCCACACAAGCTCCGACCCAGACGGTGAACTACGCGGGTCAATTGCTCACGAACCTCGCAAGTATCCGGACGTCGGGTGGAACGAATGTGGTGTCGATCGGATACGATACCGAAACCATGCGGGTGGAGCAGTCTCCCGGTGTGGCGTGGAGCCCGTATTACCTGGAAACGTTTACCGGGAGCAACTATGTGTTTTCGCTCCGGTACATGGGTCCGGCATCTGTTGCGACCCTGTCACGCTTCGTGTTCCTGAATCCGGTCGATTTCGTTGCCGGTGGAAACGCCTTCAATTTCACCAACTTCCCCTCGTGGATCACGTCCAATGGTGTGACATGGTCGCAGTTCACGGGCGGGGTGCAATCCGTTTTCACCACCAACATCCCCAACTGGTCCACACAGTCCGCAACTCAAACGGTTGATTTTGCGACAACCAACGACACGGTCGCCACGGTTGGTGCGATTCCGCGTACCGTCCCAGGTCGGCCAGCCGGTACATTCGCCTCACGAATGGTGCGATATTCCGCCCCGTACAGTGGGATACCGCAGTTCGGTTGGTTTGGTGCGTATCCGATGAATACGGGGCCATCGGGAACGTGGCCGGTTTGGTATTCGAGCGACTACGTTGATTATCCTGAAGTGACCAACTTCTTTTACGGAAGTTGGAACTTCAGTCCGTCCTCATATCTGCTATTCGCGGAATTTGTTTCGACGATGACCAATTATCCCCGCGTCTTCAACGGCGTTGTCACGCAAGGGCAAATCGGTGTGCATAACGTATGGTTTCTGTCGTCAACCAATCTGTGGGTACCCGAGATGCCTGTCGGTCCGGGTGGTACCACGAACTGGCTCAAATTCGAGGGCAAGCGCAATGTCTTCTAGAGCCATCATCTTGGTCATGGCGGCCATCTGCTACCTCGGCGGCAGCATGGTCGTGTGGTCTCAGACGCCGTTGACCGTCACGAATGTCCGGTCGGTGGTCGCGCTTGGACCTGCATACGAGTTGACCGGCCCGGTGGGATCGTACTGGATCACTTACACCGTGCATCAAACGAACGGCGCACCGATCGATCTATCTGATGGAACCAGCTTCCGCCTTCGTGCCTGGGACATCGACCGTCGAATTGTCGACAACACGACCAACTCTATGGTTAGTGACATCTTCCCGGCGCTTGGCCAAATCCGGTTCTTCCTCTCATCCAAGGCAGCCAGAAAGTATGAAGTGCAAGTCATTGCGACACCGGCGAACGGAAATACAAACGAATCGTGGGTGGCCGCGTGGCACTGGTTGGATGTCACCAATCCGCCTGCAGCTGGATCTGGCGGAGGGGACTTCAACTTCACCGTAGTGATCTCCAATAAAACGGACATCTCCGAGTTAACGGCCATTGGCCTATCATCGGGCCTCGTCGCGGTTACCCAGGGCGACGGCACCACCGTCCCTTTGCCCTATGGTGCCGGGGGTGGCGGTGGGTCTGGCGCGTTTGATGTCTACAGCAACGGGGTACTGATCGGCACCGCGACAGGCATCAATGTCAACGCCTCCATGTTCCACGATCTACAGAGCGGGGTGCTAGAGATCGGTTTTGTTTCTTCGCTTTTTCCCGGCAGGGTCGGCGGCAATCGAGTGTTTTTCCTGTCGGAGGGAACCAACGTGTGGC
This sequence comes from uncultured Verrucomicrobiota bacterium, assembly GCA_937894535.1. Taxonomy (GTDB): domain Bacteria; phylum Verrucomicrobiota; class Kiritimatiellia; order CAIVKH01; family CAIVKH01; genus CALMUP01. The sequence continues at coordinate 124 of CALBHI010000045.1, read as the reverse complement.
AGGTACCGAGCGGTATCACAAAAATCGGCATTTGGGCATGGGGCGGCGGGGGTGCTGGTGCCAACGGAGCCAATGGTGGATTCACCTATGTAGAGGCTGGTGTACCTCGGCTTGAGTTTCTTGA
>CALBHI010000044.1 GCA_937894535.1 uncultured Verrucomicrobiota bacterium | reverse complement strand
GGCGGCCATTTCCGTGGTGGCGTTCGACAAGACCGGGACCTTGACCTCGGGCAAACCGGCGGTGACCGACGTGCTGGGTGGGAATGAAACGGAGGTGCTGGCCTTGGCGGCGGCGGTTGAAGTGCGGTCGGAGCATCCGCTGGCCAAGGCCATCGTGGCCTATGCCCATGCGCGCGGGGTCCCGGTTTCCGAATGTGCCGGGTTTCGGTCGCTGGCTGGCCAGGGGGTGCGCGGGCGGGTGGGCACGGACTGGGTGCATGTCGGGGACCCGCGCATGTTTGCGAGGGAACAGGTGGACGGGTTGGCGGAGCGAGCGGCGGAGGTGGAACGGCTGCAGGGGCAGGGCAAGTCATGCATCGTGGTCACGGTGCAGGGGGCGCGGGAGGCCCGGGCACGGGTGGCGGGGATCATAGCCCTGGCGGACGTCATCCGTCCGGACGCGGCGGCGGTGGTGGCGGGGCTTCGGCGGATCGGGATCAAGCGGGTGGTCATGCTGACCGGCGATCATCGGCGGGTGGCCGAGGCGATCGGGCGGGAGGCCGGTGTGGATGAGGTGCATGCCGAGCTGATGCCGGAGGACAAGTGGCGGATCGTGCAGTCGCTCAAGGCGGCTGGGCCGGTGGCGATGGTGGGGGATGGCGTGAACGATGCGCCGGCCCTGGCCAGCGCCGACATCGGGATTGCCATGGGGGCGGCGGGCACGGATGTGGCGATGGAGACGGCGGACATCGTGCTGATGGGCGAGCGGCTGCGGCCGATCGTCTATGCGTTGGCGATCAGCAAGGCGGCGCGGCGGGTGGTGGCGCAGAATCTGGCTTTTTCGATGGCGGTGATCGTGGTGCTGGTCATCGCGGCGCTGGGGTACGCCTTGCCGTTGCCGGTCGGGGTGGTCGGGCATGAAGGCAGCACGGTGCTGGTCTGCCTGAACGGGTTGCGGTTGCTGCGGTTCAGGGCACCGCACTGAAGCCGGAAACCCGAGTTGAGTCACCGCGGATTACGCGGATAGCGCGGATGGGAAAGGTCGTATGCTCTACAGGGCTTGGGTTTCCGTCGAAACCTTCCTTCCCAGCCGGTGTGAATAGATAGTCCGATCCTCCGCGTACATCCGCGTCATGCGCGGTTCCACCTGCTGAATTCGTGTGAAACGAAAAACGCCGCACCGGGGTGGGCCCGGGGCGGCGTTGGCGCGGTCGCGCGGCAGGATGGTTACTGCGGCTCGGGCGTGCGGATGTTCTGCATCGTCTTCTCGGCCTGCTCGAAGGCCTGTTCGGCTTCTTCGCGCGCGGCTTCGGCGGCATCGCTCGCCTGCTGGGCAGCTTCCTCGGCGGCAGCTGCGGCACTGGTTTCGGCGTCGGCGGTGGCATCGGCCGCGGCTGCGCCGGCTGTTTCAGCGGTCTCGCCGGCGGCGGCTTCGGTGCTGGACACCACGCCACCGACGGACGCCTTCACGTCCTCAACGGCGCTCTGTGCGGCCTCGGCGGCCTCGGCGATCACTTCCTTGACGCTTTCGGTTGCCTCGGCAGCTACTTCCTTGGTGGCCTCTACGGCTGCGGCGGTGGCTTCCTTGGAGGTTTCGATGGCGGTGGCCGACGCTTCCTTGGCGGCTTCCACCGCTTCGCTGGTCGCTTCTTTTGCCGATTCTACGGCGCTGGCGGCGGCTTCCTTGGCGGCGTCAACGGCCTCGCCGGCAGCTTCGGCGGCTTTGGCGGCGGCGGCTTCGGTGGCTTCGCGGGCCTTTTCAATCATCGTGGCGGCTTCTTCGGAAGCTTCCGGGGCCGCTTCTTTTTTTCCGCACCCGCTCAGGACGAGCGCTCCAGACACGATCAACGCGGCACTACCTATCCATTTCTTCATGCATCGCTCCTTTTTATTGGGATTCAGGTCGTTTCCATGCATCAAATCGTATGGGGCAGGCGATGGCAAGCGATTTGCGTTCAATGGCCGGAGCGCTGGCGGGCGGCCCAAGCCGCGTGTTTCCGGATCTCGGGATCGGCGAGAAGGGCATCGAGGGAGGCGAAGTGACGGGCCAGGGTCATTTCGTCGTAGTGGTCGTGCAGTCCGTCATGGCAGGCCCGGCAGATGTCGATGCCGCGGTTCAGGTCCTCCCGTGTGTAGGTTTTCCGGAAGAAGGCGCGGCGGTGCAGTTTCTTCGGGATCAGGTGGTGGAAGGTCAGCCGGCAGACCCGTCCGCACAGGGCGCAAGGTCCGTGCTGGGGGTTGGCTGGCATACCGCGAAGGTGCAGGCGGGAACCGGAGCATGTCAAGGTCCGGACCGCAACGGCGGTGATGGAAGACCGTACGGCGGCAGGTTGGCGCCGCGCCGTGCGGGCGCTGGGGCGGGGGTCAATGCTTTGTGTTGCAAAGTTGTTTGCGGCTGGTGTATGGTTCGGCCAACAGGAGGAGGTGGCAGATGCACGAAGGTGATCGGAGTGGTTCGTTGGCGGTGGCGTTGCGGCACTGGGGGGTTCACGCCCTCTGGTGTGCGTCGCCGAGTTTCCTGATGGCGTACCGGGTGGGCGGATTCCGTTCGGTGGAAGCGGTGGCCGGCATGGTGGCCGGTATTGCCTCGGTGGTGTTGGCGCTGGCGTTGGTGACATCCTCCCGGGTGTTTCGCCGGCAGGAGCGGGAGGGATTGTTGCGTGGTGCGGTGCGCATCGGGTCGCGGATACGCTCGGGCATTTCCGCGGTGGGGTTGTTCGGTATGGTCTGGCCTACGCCCTTGGTGTTCCTGGCCCTTCCCGACCTGCTGGCCGGGGTCGCCGCGTTGGCGGTGGTGGAGGGGGCGGGTCAGGTGCTGCACGGGCACCGGGTTTCGGTCACGGACGACCCGGGGTTTGTGACGGCATACGCGGCCACGGTCATCGAGGGGGCGCTGATCGCCGGCACGTTGGTGGTCGTGGTGGCGGCGGTATTGGTATTCCTGCGCGCGGCGCGTGGACCGGCCGCGCGCCGCTAGCGGGCGACCTGGATCAGGACCGCATCGTGACTTCGACGAGATGGTAGCCGAACTGGGTCTTGACCGGACCGTGGACCTTGCCGACTTCCTCGTTGAAGACGACGCGATCGAATTCGGGGACCATCTGGCCGCGGGAGAAGGTGCCGAGGGCGCCGCCCTGGCGGCCGGAGGGGCAGAGGGAGTGTTTCTTGGCGAGTTCCTCGAACTTCTCGCCGGCGGCGATCTTGGTCTTGAGGTCGTTGCACTCGGCTTCGGTCTTCACGAGGATATGGCGGGCGGCGGCTTTGGACATCGGGTTCCCTTTCAGTTGGTTTCGTTCCACTGGTAGCGATGGACGGTATCACCGGTGAGGGTGATGTCAACCCATCCGTCTTAACGCGGGTTTCACCTCGGCCATACCGCGTTTGACGCATCCCGCGTGTTCCGTTATTGTTCGACGCCTAACCAGATACCAGCCGGCGCGTGGCGGCGGGAAGGAATGCATGGCGAACGTCGTCCTCGAAAATGTCCATAAAGTCTACCCCGGCGGGGTGGTAGCGGTGAAGGATGTGAACCTGGTCATCGACGACCAGGAGTTCGTCGTGCTGGTCGGTCCGTCCGGTTGCGGCAAGTCGACGACGCTGCGCATGGTGGCGGGGCTGGAGG
>CALBHI010000043.1 GCA_937894535.1 uncultured Verrucomicrobiota bacterium | reverse complement strand
ACTGCTGCGTGCGCGAGAACAGCGGCGGCCTGTACACCGGCGTCGGCGGCATTTCCCGCATCGGCACGAAGGACGAGGTGGCGACCCAGTCGATGGTCTACACCTACGACCAAGTGCAGCGCTGCCTGCGTTTCGCCTTCGACTATGCGCGCAAGTACGGCAAAAAGGCGCGCGGCGTCGGGCCGAACAACACGCTGGCCTTGATCGGCAAGACCAACGTGCTGACCTACGTCTTCGATCTGTGGAACCGGGTGTTTAACGAGATGGGCGACAAGGAGTATCCGGACGTGAAGCGTGAGTACTACCATGTGGATGCGACCTGCCTGTACATGATCTCGAGCCCGGAAATGTTCGATGTGATGGTGACCGAGAACATGTTCGGCGATATCGTGACGGACCTCGCCGCGATCACCCAGGGCGGTCTCGGCATCGCGTCCGGCGGCAACATCAATCCGGAAGGCGTGAGCATGTTCGAGCCGATCGGCGGCACCGCCCCGATGTGGACCGGCAAAAATGCGATCAACCCGCTGGCCGCGATCGGCGCCGGGGCGATGATGCTGAAGTACCTCGGCCAGGAGGCCGCGGGCAACAAGGTCGAGGCCGCGATTGCCGCGACCACGCCGAAGATGAAGAGCCAGTTGGCGAACCAGATGGGCTTCACCACGACGCAGGTGGGTGATCTGGTGGCGGGAGCGGTTTAGGTGTCGGGTGTCGGGTTTCGGGTGTCAGGAAATCCTCCCTGAAGCCTGAACAGAAACCTGAAACCCACGCGATGTTTTAACGAAGAGGTGTCGAGTATGAAGCAATACAATGTATGTGTCGTCGGTATCGGCGCGGTCGGTACGGAGATGGTGCGGCTGTTGAAGGCCCGCAACTTCCCGATGAAGAGCCTGACCATCCTGGCCCGCAGCGAACGGATCGAGGAAATCGACGGCGAGAAGATCCAGGTCAAGGTGGCCGCCCCCGAGGCGTTCGAGGGCATGGATTTCGCCTTTTTCGCCGGCACCGAGGGTGCGAAGGGCGCCTCGCAGACCCTGGGCTGGGAAGCGGTGAAGCGCGGATGTGTGGTGATCGACAACGGCGACGATTTCCGCATGGATGACCGCGTCCCGCTGGTCATCCCCGAGATCAACCCGCAGGCGTTGAAGGGCCACCAAGGGCTCATCGCCAACCCGAACTGCAGCACCATCATTGCGCTGATGCCGTTGGCCCCGCTGCACAAGGCGGCGACGATCAAGCGCATCGTGGCCAGCACCTACCAAGCGGTCTCGGGCACCGGGGCTCCGGCGGTGAAGGAACTGGACCAGCAGGTGCATGCGTGGGCGGCCAAGCAGCCGTTGCCCCGCGAGGTGTATCCCCACCAGATCGCGTTCAACGTGTTGCCGGCGGTCGGTTCGTTCAAGGATGACTCGGGCGAAAGCACCGAGGAAATCAAGATGCGCAAGGAGACGCACAAGATCCTGGGTGATGCCTCGATCCGGGTGGGCAACACCTGCGTGCGCGTGCCGGTGTTCAACGGGCACAGCATCGCCATCAACGTGGAATTCGAAAAGCCGATCACGCCCGCCCAGGCCCGCGATCTGCTGGCGCACGCCCCCGGTGTGAAGGTCGTGGACGACCCGAAGAACGCGGTGTATCCGATGCCGTTGCAGGCCTCGGGCACCTACGACGTGCTGGTCGGCCGCATCCGCAAGGACCAGAGCTGCGACAACGGCCTGGTGTTGTGGTGCGCGGGCGACAACATCTGGAAGGGCGCGGCGCAGAACGCGATCCAGATCGCCGAGGAACTGATCAAGGGCTGATCTGCCGCGAGGCCGGATGGAGCAACGCCCGCGCCGATGGGAACATCGGGGCGGGCGTTTTGTTGTCCGGATGGCCGGTGCCGGCCGGGTGCGGGGGTTAGAAGAATTTCTTGATGAGGTGCAGCGCGCCCTGGGCCCACGGAGCGCGGTGGTTGATGCCGGTGCCGCCGGTGCTGAAGGTGTGGCGGTGGTCGAGGTACCAGCGGTAGTTGCGGAGCAGCGCATCGATGTTGGAGAATTTTGGCGCGAAGCCCAGTTTGGTCTTGGCCTTGTCGATCGAGACGAATGATTCCTTGCCGGCGGTTTCGTACACCCACTTGTACACCGGGGACAATTTCAACATTTCAAGGAAACGGAGCGCCCAGATGGCCGGGGCTTCGGGGACGGGTATGATGCGTTTGCCGAAACCGGCGGCGTCGAGCACGGCCTGGAAATCGGTCTTCGGCGTGCCGAATATTTCCGCGCCGATGTTGAAGGTGTCGCTGGTAACCACCGGGTCCAGGGTGGCGCACAGCCAGATCGCATCGCACAGGTCTTCGACGTCGAGGTACTGGTAGGGGTTGTTGCCGCTGCCCAGCACGGGGAAGTTGCGGCCATCGCTGGCCCATTCATAGAGCAAGGCGAAGATACCGAGGCGTTCCGGGCCGATGAAGGATTTGGGGCGAATGATCGGGACGCATAGGCCCTTGGTGCGATACTCCTCGCACATCTTTTCGGCGGTAACCTTCGCTTCGCCGTACGGGCCTACCCCGTCCAGTTTGTCGGTCTCCAGCAGCGGGTGGTGATCCGGTATGCCATACACCGCGGTGGAGGAAATATGGATAAAGCGGGTCACGCCGGCACGCGTCGATTCCTCGAGCATGATCCGGGTGCCTTCGATGTCCGTGGTGTAGATATCCTGCGGTTTGTACAAGGGCAGGGCGGCGGCGGCATGGACGACGATGTCCACCCCTTCGAGGGCCTTGCGGACATCGGCCACGTTGCGGATGTCCCCCTGGATTTCTCGGACCTGGTCGCGCACGTCCGGATAGTCGAAGGGGACGATGTCGAGCGAGGTCACCGCTTGGCCCTTGGCGAGCAGGTAGCGGGCGAGGTTGATGCCCATGAAGCCGGCACCGCCGGTGATCAGGTAACGTTGGGGGGTGGATGACATGGGAGCATACTCCGGAAGGTGGAACCAGTTCCGCCGCGAAGGCGCGAAACGGCGGGCGGCTAGTTGCTAAGGCCGGGAATGGCCGGGCTGCCTTCCCACGACTGCGGCATGTTCCACGGCATGTCGGAATCACGGTCCGGGTCGGTGGTCGCACATCCGGTCAGCACGAAAGGGATGGCCAACAGGGAGAGCAGGAGGAACAAACGACGGGCGGCGGTCATGGTACTTGGGGCCAGACCGACGGGGCGGCGCTGTAATACGAGAGTTCCAGGTATTGCAAAACGACCAGCCCGATCACGCAAAGGGTGGCCACCAGGGTTAAAACCGTCAGAAGTTTAGAAGACAACGAAGTCACCCTCCTTCACATTCGCTTGCGCCCAGTCCGCCTGGATTTCGGCGATGGCCATCTTGCGGGAGATACCGCTGATGGTCACCTTGCCGATCAACGTGTCCTTGCGGTGGATCAGCATCTCCGCATTCGGTGTCACGCCGTCATCGCTGCCGAGGTCAATGACCACGAAGTTCCAGTCCTTGTTGACGAACAGGATGCGACCGGTCAGACCGCGCGGCACGGCGCGCGCTGCGCCGGGGAGTTCGTTCTCAAGCTGGCCGATGGTTTGCTCGAGGGTCATGATCTTGTCCTGCGCGTCACGCAGTTCGTCCTCGGAGGCGACGAGCTGGTTGTTCAGGTCATCGATCTGGATCTGGAAATTGACCTTGTCCTGTTCGAGGCTGTCGATGCGGGAATTCTGGGTGGCGATCTGGTTGTTCTTCTCGGTGACGGCGGCGTTGAGTTGTTCCACCTGGACCTTGGCCCGGTCGAGATCGGCTTCGGTGCGGGCGAGCTGATCCTTGGTCATGCTCAAGTCCTGCCGGGTGGTCTCGAGGTCCTGCTTGGTGTTTTGCAGGTCGTCGTACTGGACTTGCGCGGCGGCGGCAAGCTGGTTCAGCGGGGTTTGAATGCGGGTCAGTTGATCGGAGTCCTCCGCGGCCAGTGCGCTGACCTGGAACGCATCGTGCCGGATGTTTTTGGCGATGGAGCCGAGCGCTTGCTCCATCTTCTGGGCGCGACCCTTCAACACTTCGCGTTTGCCGAACAACTGGAAACCGAGCACGAGCGAACCGATGCAGAGCAGCAACAGCAACACCACGATGGGCTTGAGGGCCTTGGCCATAACATTCTCCTGATTACAAAGTGCGGACTCTGTGGGCGATTATGATGCGCCGGGGCAGGGTGTCAAATCCAAATCCGGTTCGGTATGAAACGTTTACCATGAGCGGGATTCACACTGGCGCAAACCGCGGCGAGCGGCTATACACACGCCGATGCATCCGCGAACCGGACAACGAGTGTATGTGCCCCCCGGGGGGCCTCCGCAGGGAATCGCCCCCAGCCGGGAGGTCTACCACCTGATGGGGGAGGAAAATATCTTCCGGATGTGCCGTGATTTTTATGCCGAGATTGGCCGGTCCACGATTCGCGAGCTGTTTCCCGAAGATCTGCCGGCCGCATCGGAAAAGATCGCGGCGTTTCTGGTGGGTCTTCTGGGCGGGCCTCCGCTGTACCAGCAGCGCTACGGAGATCCGATGATGCGGGCACGGCATCTGGCCTTTGCGATCAACGAAGCGGCCCGCCAGGAGTGGTTGCGGTGTTTTCGCGTAGTCCTGGCCGATGCCCCGCAGAAGTATGGATTTCCCGCCGAACACCTTGCCGGTTTCGACCGGTTTTTGGAGGGCTTTTCGGCCTGGATGGTGAACCGGGCCTCGTGAGCAGGGGGCAACCAACCCGTTGCACGCGGTCGGTGCGTGTTGCCGCGGCGCAGTTGCGTGCCGGAGGCGTGGTGGCATTTCCGACGGAGACGGTCTACGGCTTGGGTGCCCATGCGTTCGATGCACGAGCGGTACGGGCGATTTTCCGGGCGAAGGGGCGGCCGGCGGACAACCCGTTGATCGTGCATGTCGCTGATGCGTTGATGGTGGAACGCGTGGCCCGCCGGGTGCCGGTCATGGCGCGCCGCTTGATGGACCGGTTCTGGCCGGGGCCGTTGACGGTGATTGTTCCGCGGCATGCGTCCGTTCCCGATGAGGTCACGGCCGGGCTGGATACGGTCGGGGTGCGGTGGCCGGCGCATCCCGTTGCCCAGGCATTCCTTCAAGCCTGCGCTGTTCCCGTTGCCGCACCGTCGGCAAACCGGTCGGGCCGGCCGAGCCCGACCACGTGGACGGCCGTCGTGGAGGAGATGAGCGGGCGTATCCCCTGTATCCTGCGGGGCGGTCCGGCGGAGGTTGGCCTTGAATCAACCGTGGTCGATTGCACCGGTCGTCGTCCCGTCGTGTTGCGGCAGGGAGCCATCACGCTGGAGCAGGTGCGTTCGGTGGTGGCGTCGGCGGTGGTGGCCGATCACGCGGCCCCGGGCGATGCACCGGTGCGATCGCCGGGCTTGAAGTACCGGCACTATGCACCGAACGCGGTGGTGGTGCTGGTTCGCAGTGCGGCGGAGATCCCGGCGGGCATGACCGCGTGTGGGTTTATCGGCACCAGTGCCCGAGGGCTTACGGCGAAGTTGGATCGGACAGCTCTAGTCCCGGGAGTTCCGGCGTATGCGCACCGGCTGTTTCAGTTCTTCCGCGTTTGCGAGCGTGCCGGTGTTCGGACGATCTATTGTCAGACCGTTTCCGAACGCGGGTTGGGTCGGGCGTTAATGGATCGACTTCGGCGGGCGGCGTCCGGTCACCCCACGCCGCCATCAGGTGGAGGTACAGTTCACGACTGACCCACGCGTCGGTCGCGGCGTACACAATCTGCGAGTGGGTCAACCGGGGTTTGGCCCAGTTGGAGCGTTGCTCTTTTTTGGAGATGCGGAAGCCGAGGGTCAGGCCGGCCAACGTGCGCAGCCCGGTTTGCTTGTAACCGAGTTCCTTGGCGAGGTGGCCGATTTCCAGGAAACGGCGCGGCTTGAACGCCCAGCAATCATTCAACTGTTTGATGTCATCGGAGATGGCTGCGCCCGCTTTGATCACCGCGTTGCTCTCGAGGATTGCGCGCAAGGGGCCGAGGCCGCCAAGTGCCTGCAACTGAAAGATGAACACATCGGAGCGGGTCGCCAGCTGCAGCAGGGCCGGTGGGTAGGAAACACCGCGTTCAAACGAAGGCCGCGTTTCCGTGTCGAATCCGAGCACATCCTCGGCTTCGAGCATGGGCAGGACATGCTTGACCTGCTCGCGGTCATGAATCACATGGAGCGGTCCCGTGTAAGCTTTTATGGGAAGCTTGTTTAGGTCGTCCTTGGAAATGGAGCGCCCCGCCTCGGCATCGCGGGCCTCCACCTCGTCGGAATCGTTTGACTGGGCAATCATCATGCTTGGGTTTGACGTATTCCGGGCCGCCCTGTTCGGCCACCCACGCGTTGAAACGTCATCCATAAAATCGTTGCACTATGTTCGCCGGAAAATCCGCGATGGTCAAGTGAGCGATCAGGTCGCGTAAAAAATTGTCATAAAACATTCAGGTGAAACAACATGCGATCGTTTGAGCGCCTTGCCGGCCGCCACCTCGCCTTTCGGTCCCGGCATGTCGTCGTTGATCCGGGATTCGGGTTGATGGGTGTTCGGAAAGGTGGGAGGTTGTTACCGATACCTGTGATCTGGTCCTCGGTGGCCTGGGGGGATGCGGATGCAGCACTACCGGAGTCCGGCGGCATGCAGGAGGAGGCCTGCGGCGGCGGCGATGGCGACGACCACCAGGGCATCCAGGCGGTACCGGCGCAGGGCGATCAGCAGAACCACGCCAAACCCGAGGGGAAGCAGGTCCAGTTTTCCTGACTCGGGAAGAACCGTATGCCACCCGAACCAGATCGACAGGTTCAAGATCACGCCCAGCACGGTTGCGGAAATGGCCCGCATGACTCCCGTTAGCGCATCCAGTCGGCGCGTATACTCAATCCATGGTGCTCCGGCAAAGATGAACAGGAAGCCGGGCATGAACACCATCCACGTCGTCAGGGCCGAGGCGGCTGCCGCCAGCAAGGAGGGCGACCACGTTCCGGCATGCTGCCATCCGCCTAGAAAACCCACATACTGCAGCACCAGGATCAACGGTCCCGGCGTTGTTTCCGCCAGAGCGAGTCCATCCATCATTTGCGCCGCGGTCAGCCAACCCGCGGTCTCCACGGCATGGTGTGCCACATAGGGGAGCACCGAATAAGCTCCGCCGAATGTGATCAGCGCCGCTTTCGCAAAGAACATCCCTTGTTGTGCCAACAGCTGCTCCCGGCCTGTTGAAGCGATGACGACGATCAAGGGGGCCATCCAGATCAGCAACCAGATCATGACCGTGCAGAGGGTTCGCGTGATCGATGGGCGGGTTCCGGCGTGGACCGGTGTGCGCCCGTTCGGAGGGACCGTCCGGTAAGCCATCAGTCCGATCGCGCAGGCCGATGCCATCAGCCAGGGGAGGGGCATCTCGAATACGAACAGGGCCACGAAGGCGCCACCGGCGATCAGCCAGCTCCCTGTATCCTTGAGCACCTTCCCGCCGATGCGCAGCAAGGCTCCCGCCACCAGCGCCAGGACCGCCGCCTTCAGGCCATAAAAGAGAGCACCCAGCCAAGGTGTTGAGCCTCCGAGCACGTATGCGTATGAAATGGCCAGCATCAAGAGCGCGCCGGGCAGAACAAACAAGGTTCCGGCGATGAGCCCACCACGCACGCCGTGGAGCAACCAGCCGAGGTAGATCGACAACTGTTGCGCTTCCGGGCCGGGCAGTGCCATGCAGTAATTCAGGGCGTGGAGGTAACGTTCGTCATCGATCCACCGCCGGCGTTCCACCACTTCACGATGCATCAGGGCGATCTGGCCCGCCGGCCCGCCAAAACTCAACAGGCCGATCTTGACCCACACGGGCAACGCCGCGCGGAGGCTGGGGTGGTGGAGTGATGGGGACGATGTCGCTTCTGCCAAGCTCATGCGTGCACGCTACCGGACGCGGACTGGCAAGACAAACGAAATGACCGGATGGTCAGGGAGTCGTGATGCGGATGCGGAACACGCGCACATCTTTCGAGGCATCCAGAGCGAACTGAACTGGCTCCGTGTTGCTGGCCATACGCATGTTGGCGAGGCCGGGAGATGCGCGCCACGCATTGCGTTTCACGTCCGTCGCGTATTCCACCGAATAGGCACGCTCGGTTGAAACAGGGGAGAAGGAAACCATGAGTTTGCCGGTGGCCGGGTCGACATTCATTTCCATGCGGAAGAACGAGGCCTCATCCCACGGATCGGTGCCGGTCAGAAACTCCTCGTGGTCGGTCATGCCGTCGCCGTCGGAGTCTACCGTGGGGTTCACCGCCGCCGCGGGATCCAAGTTGTTCTGGATTTCCCACCAGTCGGGGATGCCATTCTGGTTCGAGTCCACTTCCTCCGGCACGATGCCAAGGCTGTGGAAGCCACCGGCCGAGATGGCCGACAAACTCGGGATCGTGCTCGAGTCGTTAAACAGCGTGCGGCCCGAACGACCGCCCCACGAAATCAACTGGCCGTTGGCCTTCAGCGCCAGGCTGTGGTCCTGACCGGCGGCGATCGCCACCACGCCATGCCGCGCTTCGGCGGGGACATTGCACTGGCCGGACGTATTATCACCCCAGGCGATCACTTCGCCCGCTTCGGTCAGCGCGAGGTTGTGGAAATAGCCGGCGGAAATGGCCTTGATGCCCCTCTCGGCCCGTTCGGGTACAACCGCTTGGCCAAACGAATTGTCGCCCCAAACCACCACCAGGCCGTCGTTGCGCAAGGCCACGCTGTGCAAGGCACCGGCGGAGATGGCAATCACCCGGTCCAGGCCCGAGGGCACGTAGATTTGCCCGAACATCGCATCGCCCCAGGCATACACCCGGCCGCCCTTGTGCAGCGCGAGGGAATGCAGCAAACCGGCGGAAACCGCGCGGATGTTCTGGCGGCAACCACTCGGCACCACCGCCTGGCCCGCCGAATTGTCACCCCAGGCAAACACGCGACCCGTCTTGTCCACCGCCAAGCTATGGTAACCACCCGCCGCAATTTCCTGTATGTCCACGCGGCATGTGGCTGGAACCTGCGATTGGCCCATCGAATCATCGCCCCAAGCCACAACCTCGCCCTGCTCGGTCAACGCCAACGAATGCATGTAGCCGGCCGCAACCGCGGTCATGCCCTCGCTGCGCGCCGGGACTTCCGTCGAGTAACCAAAAGAAACAATGCGGCCACCCGCCGAGGCGTCGACGGCGAAAAACCGCAACACCAACAGATAAACCGGTATAGCTTTTAGTGCACTCTTCATGTAGACAAATTGCCTTAAAACAAAAATAGGTAAAAAGTCGGGGGCAAGCAAGGAGAAAGTGTGGAAAAGTGGTGCAGAATGATTTCTGCAACTCCTTGATAAAAGGTAGTTAGTAAAAAACACGGAAGCCGGATGGTTTCGGTGCCGGCCGTGGAAGGGTACGGGTTGGGGTAGGGTGCGGGCTGGTTTGCCGGACGCACCCATCGAGCTGGGGGCATGAGCGATCCGCCATCCGCTGCGTGTCTGTCCCCGCGCGTGCCTGTCTGCGTGTCAGCCGGGTGCGGCGTCCGCAAGTATCGCGGGCCTTGCGTATGTGCCACGTCGGATCGATTGGGTTTGTCCGTGCGGTCGATCGCCGCCGGCGTTGCGCCGTGTCGTGTGCGGTGATCCGATCCTTCGTTGCCTTTCCGTGGCAGACTCGCTAGACTGCGCCGCTCGATTTAGGAATGGATCACAGCCTCGTGCTGTTACCGAAGGACCGAATATGTCGTACCGTTCGCATACGTGTGGCGCTTTGCGTGAAGCGCATCAGGGCCAGGTGGTGGAGTTGTCGGGGTGGGTGGACACCGTCCGCGACCACGGCGGCATCCTGTTCATCGATCTGCGCGACCGGTATGGCGTGACCCAAGTGGTGTTTGATCCCGAGGTGTCGAAAGACGCCTGGGAGATTGCCCACGCGAGCCGCTCCGAGTTCGTGATCTCCGTCCGCGGTGAAGTGCTGCTGCGCCCGGCCGCCATGGTGAACAAAACCCTGCCCACCGGCGGCATCGAGATTCGCGCCCAATCCGCCACCCTGCTGAACCGCAGCAAGGTCCCGCCGTTCCCGCTGGATGAGGAAAAAGCCGCGAAGGTGAGCGAGGACCTCCGTCTGACCTACCGCTACCTCGACCTCCGCCGCAGCGGCATGCAGCGCAACCTGGTGATCCGCCACAAGATCCTGCAGTCCGTGCGCCAGTACATGGACGGCCAGGACTTCGTGGAGATCGAAACCCCGATCCTGACCAAAAGCACCCCCGAAGGCGCGCGCGACTACCTCGTCCCGAGCCGCGTGGTCCCCGGTTCGTTTTTCGCGCTGCCCCAGGCCCCGCAGCAGTACAAGCAATTGCTGATGATGTCCGGCATGGACCGTTACCTGCAGATCGCCCGCTGCTTCCGCGACGAAGACCTGCGCGCCGACCGCCAACCGGAATTCACCCAGATCGACATCGAAATGTCGTTCATCACCGAAGAGGACATCTACCGCATCATCGATGGCATGCTCGTCGAGATCATGCGCGTGTCCGGCCACGGCGAGATCCAGACCCCGATCCCGCGCATGGACTACCGCACCGCGATGGACCGCTACGGCAGCGACAAGCCCGACCTCCGCTTCGGCATGGAACTCGTTGACCTCAGCGGCGTGTTCGCCCAGACCGCCTTCAAGGTCTTCGCCGGCGTGCTGGCGAACGGCGGCGTGGTCAAGGCCATCAACGCCAAGGGCCTCGCCGGGGTCTCGGCCGGCGTGATCGACCAATGGACCGACCTCGCGAAGGAAGCCGGCCTCGGTGGCCTCGCCTTCATCCGCGTGCAGGAAGACGGCACCTGGAAGTCGCCCATCGCGAAGTTCTTCAGCGATGCCGAAAAGGCCGGCCTGACCGAACAGCTTGGTATCGCCACCGGCGACCTGATCCTGTTCGCCGCCGACAAGCTCGACACCGCGAACGTGGCCCTCGGCCGCCTGCGCCTGCTCGCCGCCGAAACCGCGAAGATCATTCCGGACAACGTGTTCAAGTTTACCTGGGTCACCGATTTCCCGCTGCTCGAGCGCGGCAGCGACGGCCACCTCGCTTCGATGCACCATCCCTTCACCTCGCCGAA
>CALBHI010000042.1 GCA_937894535.1 uncultured Verrucomicrobiota bacterium | reverse complement strand
AATCGCCGCGATCGATCCCACGCCGACCGCGATGGCCAGCGCATACAACACGAAACGCGACGGTTTGGCCCGGAAGTCGCGCCAGGCCATCAGCAACGCGAACCTCATGCCCCCGCCTCCGCCAACAACCGCCCGCCCTTCAGGCGCAAGGTCTGGGCACAACGCGCGGCGAGATCGCGGTCATGGGTGACCAGCAGCAGGGTCGTTCCATGCTCGCGGTTCATCGCGAACAGCAGGTCGACGATTTGCGCCGCGGTCGCGTGGTCCAGGTTGCCGGTCGGTTCGTCGGCGAACAGGATCGACGGACGGTTGGCGAAGGCGCGGGCGATGGCCACCCGCTGCTGTTCGCCGCCCGAGAGCTGGGACGGATAGTGGTGCAAGCGGTGGCCCAACCCGACCCGTTCCAGCACATCGCGCGCGACCGTGGCGGCGTCGCGGCGGTTGAGCAACTCCAGCGGGACCTGCACGTTTTCGATCGCGGTGAGCGTGCTGAGCAATTGGAACGACTGGAAAACGAAACTGGTTTCGGCCAACCGTCGCGCCGCCCGCTCGTCCTCGTCCAGCCCCTGCCACGGATTCCCGGCCAACGCGACGCGCCCTTCCGTCGGATCATCCAGCCCGGCGGCCAGGCTGAGCAACGTCGTCTTGCCGCTGCCCGAAGGCCCCAGCAACGCACAGGTTGATCCCCGCGCCAACGCAAACGACACCCCCTCCACCGCGGTCACGACCCCGTCGGCCGAGGGAAAGCGTTTGGACACCCCATCAAAAACGAGTATGTTTTCCAGCATCATGCGTACAACCTAACGGCAAACCACCCATGCGTCAAAAAACCATCTGCTCCGCTTGGATCATCGCCGCGCTGCTGGCGTTCAGCGCCGCCGCCGAATCTCCTGAACGTTTTCGCGTCGTGTTCCTTGGCGACAGCCTGACCTCGGGCTACACCCTCGACGCCGACCTCGCCTACCCCGCCCTGATCCAGAACCGCATCGACGCCGCCGGACTCCCCTTCACCGTGCTCAATTCCGGGGTCAGCGCCGACACCACCGCCGGCGGCCTGAGCCGCCTGAACTGGCTGCTGCGCCAGCGCGTCGATGTGCTCGTCGTCGCCCTCGGCGCGAACGACGGCCTGCGTGCCTTCGATCCGACCGTTCCCCGCCGCAACCTGACCGCGATCATCGAAACCACCCGCGAACGCCAACCCCACTGCGCCATCCTGCTCGCCGGCATGAAACTGCCCCGCAACATGGGCGATGACTACGTCGATACCTTCGAGGCGATTTTCCCCGAACTCGCCGCCGCCTACGACCTCCCGCTCCTGCCCTTCCTGCTCGAAGGGGTCGCCGGCCGTCCCGACCTGAACATGCCCGACGGCATCCACCCCACCGCCGAAGGCCAACGTATCATCGCCGATCAGATGTGGACCTTTCTCGAACCAACCCTGCGTCGCGTGGCCAACCAAACAAACCCCTAACAATCCCCGCGCATGCAACACAATACTAACCATTCCCCTCGTGCAATCCCCGGAGCGCACTTCCACGATGGGCCATAATGAGCATACGCGCCGCCATCTACCACCAGACTACCTACCGGTATGACCGGCCGGTCAGCATTGCGCCCCACACCATCCGACTCAAACCCGCCGCGCACAGCCGTACGCCGATCCTGTCGTACGGGCTGAAAATCACCCCGGCGAACCATTTCATCAACTGGCAGCAGGATCCCTTTGGCAACTTCCTTGCCCGGGTGGTGTTCCCCGAACCGGCGCAGGAATTGAAGATCGAGGTCGATGTGATCGCCGACCTGGTGGTGATCAACCCGTTCGACTTCTTCGTCGAGGAGTACGCCGAACACGTTCCGTTTGTCTATCCGACGCAGCTGCAGAAGGAACTGACCCCGTACGTCGAGTGCGGGGAAAACGGGCCGCGGCTGGCCGCGCTGCTCGCGGAAATCCCGCGCGAACGCACCCGCACCGTGCCCTTTCTCGTGGACCTGAACCAGCGCGTCAACCAGTTGGTCTCCTACACCATCCGCCTTGAGCCGGGCATCCAGACCTGCGAGGAAACCCTCGAACGCCGCTCCGGTTCCTGCCGCGATTCGGCCTGGCTGCTGGTGCAGGTGCTGCGGCACCTCGGCCTCGCCGCGCGCTTCGTGTCCGGCTACCTCGTGCAATTGAAGCCCGATGTCGCCTCGCTTGACGGCCCGTCCGGCGCGACCGAGGACTTCACCGACCTCCACGCCTGGGCCGAGGTGTTCATCCCCGGCGCCGGTTGGCTCGGCCTCGATCCGACCTCCGGACTGTTCGCCGGCGAAGGCCACATCCCGCTCGCCTGCACCCCCGACCCGGTCAGCGCCGCCCCGATCACCGGCGCCACCGAACCCTGTCAGGTCACGTTCGACTACACAAACCAGGTCACCCGCTTCCGCGAAGCCCCGCGTGTGACCAAGCCCTACTCCGACGAACAATGGAACGCGATCGAGGCGCTCGGCCACAGCGTCGATGCCGACATGGCCGCGCACAGCCTGCACCTCACCATGGGCGGCGAGCCGACCTTCGTGTCGATCGACGACATGGAGTCGGCCCAGTGGAACACCGAGGCCGACGGACCCGAAAAACGCGCCCTCGCGGTAAACCTGATGCGCCGCCTGGCCGCCACCTTTGCCCCCGGTGCCGTATGGTATTTCGGCCAGGGCAAATGGTATCCCGGCGAAGCCCTCCCGCGCTGGCGGTACGGTTGCTTCTGGCGCAAGGACGGCCAGGCCATCTGGAACGATCCGCACCGCTTTGCCCATCCGGACATCAACGGTGGCCTGTCGCCGAAGACGGCCAAAACCTTCCTGCGCGCGCTGGCCACCCGCCTCGGCGTCAACACCCAGAACATCATTCCGGCCTACGAGGACCTGTTCTATCACCTTTGGAAGGAAGGCACCCTCCCGGTCAACATCGACCCGCTCAAGGTGGACCTGAAAAGTCCGTTCGAGCGCCGGCAACTCGCGCGCCTGATCGAACAGGATCCGGGCCAACCCTCCGGCTACGTGTTGCCGCTGACCTGGGGTGTCCACCACCGCGGGTGGTACTCCAGCCCGTGGCTGTTCCGGCGCGGCCGCCTCTATTTGTTGCCCGGCGATTCATCGGTCGGGTACCGTTTGCCGCTCGACTCGCTGCCGTGGATGCCACCCGAGCACAAGGAACCGTTGCCCGAGCGTTCGCTGTGGGCGGAGGACGAACCGCTGCCCGATCGCGACGTGCTGCCCGTCGCGACTGCGGCGCGCGCCGCCACCGACATCGCCTATACCGCGCTCTGTGCCCAGGTGCGCAACGGCAACCTCTATCTGTTCCTGCCGCCGCTCGGCCTCATTGAACATTACCTCGCACTGGTCAAGGCGATCGAGGAGACCGCGGCCGAGCTGGATATCCCGCTCCTGATCGAAGGCTATGAACCGCCGGTCGACACCCGAATCGACAAGTTTTTCATCACCCCCGACCCCGGCGTCATCGAGGTGAACATCCATCCGACCTCGACCTGGGCCGACCTCGTCGACACCACCAACCGGCTGTACCACGAAGCGCGGCTCGCCCGGCTCGGCACCGAGAAGTTCATGCTCGACGGCCGCCACACCGGCACCGGCGGCGGCAACCACATGACCCTCGGCGGGGCCACCCCCGCGCAAAGCCCCTTCCTGCGCCGCCCCTCGCTGCTGCGCAGCATGATCACCTACTGGCAGCACCACCCCGCCCTGTCCTACCTGTTCTCCGGCCTGTTCATCGGCCCGACCAGCCAGGCCCCGCGGGTGGACGAAGGCCGCCCCGATTTCATCTACGAACTGGAACTCGCGCTGAGCCTGATCCCCGACGGCGAGGTCGCGCAACCATGGCTGGTTGACCGCATCCTCCGCCACCTGCTGGTCGATCTGACCGGCAACACCCACCGCGCCGAGTTCTGCATCGACAAACTTTACTCGCCCGACAGCGCTTCCGGCCGCCTCGGCATCGTCGAGCTGCGCGGCTTCGAAATGCCGCCGCATCCTCGCATGGCCCTCGTCCAGGCCCTGCTCATCCGTTCGTTGTGCCTGTGGTTCTGGAAGACCCCCTACACCAAACCGCTGGTCAACTGGGGTACCGAACTGCACGACCGCTTTATGCTGCCGTACTATGTGATGAAGGACATCCACGAGGTCGCGCGCGACCTGCGCGATGCCGGCATCCCGTTCGACGAGGCGTGGATCGAACCGTTCTTCGAGTTCCGTTTCCCCCGCTACGGCGCAATCACCCTCGACGGCATCGACCTCGAAGTGCGTGCGGCCATCGAGCCTTGGCACGTGCTCGGCGAGGAGGCCAGCTCCACCGGCACCGCGCGGTATGTGGACTCCTCGATGGAGCGCTTGCAGGTCCGCCTGCAGGGCCTGACCAGCGAACGCCACATCCTCACCTGCAACGGGCGGCGCGTCGGCCTGCGCCCGACCGGCACCCAGGGCGAATTCGTGGCCGGTATCCGCTACCGCGCCTGGCAACCCTGGTCGTGCCTACACCCGACCGTCGGCGTACACACCCCGCTGGTGTTCGATGTGGTGGATACCTGGACCGGCCGTTCGCTCGGCGGCTGCTCGTACCATGTCGCCCACTACGGCGGCCGCAACTACTCCACCTTCCCGGTGAATGCCCTGGAGGCGGAAGCCCGCCGTATCAGCCGGTTCACTGACGATGTCCATACGCCGACGCCCCCCGAGGCGCGCCCGGATACGACCACCCGGACCGGCCGCTTCGTGCCGCGTCCGGCCCCGGCCGGCGGCCGCGCCATCGCCCCGCCCGAAGAACCGAACGAGGACTTCCCGTACACGTTTGA
>CALBHI010000041.1 GCA_937894535.1 uncultured Verrucomicrobiota bacterium | reverse complement strand
CCGCAGGTGCAGGGCTGGCCCTTCACGTTCAGCACATCCTTCATGGCCAACGGCACCCCGAGCAACCGCCCGCCCTGCCCCGCCGCCCGGCGGGCATCGGCGGCGCGCGCATCGGCCAGGGCTTGGTCGCGGTCGAGGTGCAGAAACGCGCCGATCTGGCCATCGATCGCGGCGATGCGGTCGAGGTAGGCGCGGGTGACGTCTTCGGAGGAGCAGGACCCGCACGCCAGGGCGTTGAGGGTCTCGTGCAGGGTCAACTGGGTCAGATCGGCCATGTTACTCCAGGATGCGGGGGACGAAAAACTGGCCGTGGCGCTCTTCGGGGGCGTTGCGCATGGCCGCCTCGTGATCGAGGCCGGGTCGCTCGACATCCGCGCGGAAACAATTCTTCACCGGGATCGCATGGGCCATCGGCTCGATGCCCGAGACGTCGAGTTCGTTCAGCTTGTTCACATGCTCGAGGATGTGTTCGAGTTGATGCTGAAACAATTCCTGCTCGCCGGGAGCCAGCGAAATACGGGCCAGGTGCGCCACATAGGCGACATCAATTTTGTCCGGCGAGGCCGGGGCATTGGCATTCACGTCCATGATTGGCCGAGGTTTATAGAGGGAAATCCGGGAGCGTGCAAGTGCCGGATGCACCGAGCCACGGGATTGTCCAGGGATTGGAATGCAGGACATCCCCGGTGTCCAAGGACTGGACAATCGGGGGGGCCGTCAGCGCGAACGGGTGATCTCGACGGCGACGCTGCGGGCGAAGCGCAGGGCGCCCGGCTTGTCCAGGGTGACGGTGGCCCGGTGTACGCGCGGATCGGCCAGGCAGACCGCACTGATGCGCTCGGCCAGGGTCTCGATCAGGAAAAACTCACTGCCCTCGACCAGTTCGATGATCTGCTTGGTGATGGTTTTGTAGTTCGCGGTGTGTTCAATGCTGTCGGTCCGCGCCGCTTCCGAAAACGGGCCCTCGAGCAGCAGATTGACCACGACATCCTGGCGGTTTTTACGTTCTTCCGGGAAAATCCCGATGATGCACCGCAGCTGAAGGTCCCGCACGTAAATCTTGTCGAAGTTCATACGCCATTCCCCAATAAGTGTTGTCCCGCGTCGATGTACAAGGTTTGCCCGGTGGCTCCGCGCAAACACAACAGCGCTTCCATCGCGTCGGCAATCGCCTCCGGATCCAGCGGATCGTCGAGCAGGCGTTTCCCGCCTTTCTCCTTCAGGTAGGCCATGTCCTGGCCAGGCGGAGGCAGGATCGGTCCCGGAGCGATGCCAAACACCTTGATCGCCGGCGCCAGGGCCACGGCGGCCAGTTCGGTGAAATCCGCAAGGGCCTTCTTCGCCAACGTGTAGGCGAAAAACCGGGTATCGTTCGCCTTGACGCGCCGGTCGAGCAGGTTGATGACCACCCCACCCCCGGTAGCCTGCACGGCGAAAAACCGACTGAGCAGTACAGGCGCGAAAAAGTTCGGCCAGAACTCGGCGATCAACGACACCTCGGTTGTCTCGGCCAGTGTCTCGCGGGTAAAGATCGAGGCATTGTTGACCAGCACACCCGGCACCCCGCGCCACGCCACCGCCGCCTCGATCACCGTGCGGCACGCGTCTTCGCTGACCAAATCGGCCTGCACCGCGAGGGCCTCATGGCCGGCGGCGCGAAGTTCCGCCACCAGCGACTCCGCCTCGGCCGCCGAACTTCGGTAATGCACGACAACCGGATGCCCGCGCCGGGCGAGACGCACACACAACGCCCGGCCCACCCGGGTGGCTCCGCCGGTGACGATGGCGGTTCGCCGCGCCTCGTTTTTTTGTTGGTCATGCATAGCTGGTCTTTTGTCCTTCACGTGCTA
>CALBHI010000040.1 GCA_937894535.1 uncultured Verrucomicrobiota bacterium | reverse complement strand
GAGTTTTTTGAAAAGATGGCCGGTAAATACGGAGAGCTGACCCAGCCCGGGGGCGGGTGGTCGGCGTTGGCCGCCGGACTGGCAGCCGGGTTTTCCGGACGCGAGGTGGTGGACATGGGAGCCGGGGAGGGCGAATTGGCCTTGCTGCTCGCCCGGTTCGCCAGCCGCGTGACGGCGGTGGACCAGTCGCAGGCCATGTTGAAAGAGGTCCGCAACAAGGCCGAAGCGTCCGGATTGGGCTCGGTCGTGCAGGTGTGCGAGAGCGACATGGAATCGTTGCCGCTGGCCGATGCCTCGGCCGACGCGGTGTTCCTGAGCCAGGCGCTGCACCATGCCGCGCAGCCGGAAGCGGCGGTGCGCGAAGCCGCGCGGATTCTGCGACCAGGCGGGCAGGTGATCATGCTCGATCTGGTCAAGCACGACCAGGATTGGGTGCGCGAACAATGGGCCGACCAGTGGCTCGGATTCGGTGAGCAGGAGGTCCGCGACTGGATGATGGCCGCGGGATTGAAGCAGGTGCGGACGGAGCGGCTGCCGGCCGCCTCGGATGCCTTTACCGTTTTGTTGGCGAGTGCAAGCAAGTAACAGCAACAGTATCAAACACGAAGGAGCAGAGAGACATGGCAAAGAAAAACAACGGCGCGACCACGGCGCAGGATTACGTGGTGGCCGACATCGGCTTGGCCGCATTCGGCCGCAAGGAAATCGAACTGGCCGAGCAGGAAATGCCCGGCTTGATGGCGATCCGCGAGGAATTCGGCAAGAGCAAGCCCCTGAAGGGTGCGCGCATCGCCGGCTCGCTGCACATGACCATCCAGACCGCGGTCCTGATCGAGACCCTCCAGCACCTCGGCGCGAAAGTGCGCTGGGCCAGCTGCAACATCTTCTCGACCCAGGATCACGCCGCCGCGGCCATCGCCGCCAAGGGCACCCCGGTGTTCGCCGTCAAAGGCGAGACGCTGGAAGACTACTGGGAATACACCGATCGCATCCTCGACTGGGGCGATGAGTACCCGAACATGATCCTCGACGACGGTGGCGATGCCACGTTGTTCGTGCACCTCGGCGTCCAGGCGGAGAAGGACATCAAGATCCTCGACCGCAAGCCCGGCAGCGTCGAAGAGAAGATCCTGCTCGCCCAGGTCAAGAAGGCGGTCAAGGCCAAGCCCGGCCGCTTCGCCAAGCTGGCCAAGTCGATCCGCGGCGTCAGCGAGGAAACCACCACCGGCGTGCACCGCCTCTACCAGATGCTGGAGCGCGAGGAACTGCTGTTTCCGGCCTTTAACGTCAACGACTCGGTCACCAAGTCCAAGTTCGACAACGTGTACGGCTGCCGCCACTCGCTGATCGACGCCATCAACCGCGCCACCGACGTCATGCTGTCGGGCAAGGTTGCCGTGGTCGCCGGGTTTGGCGATGTCGGCAAAGGCTCGGCCGCCTCGCTGCGTGGCCAGCACGCCCGCGTCATCATCACCGAGATCGATCCGATCTGCGCCCTGCAGGCCGCCATGGAAGGCTATGAAGTGAAGACGATGGACGAAGCGGTCAAGGAAGGCGACATCTTCGTCACCACCACCGGCTGCTGCGACGTCATCACCGAGAAGCACATGCGCCAGATGAAGGACATGGCGATCGTCTGCAACATCGGTCACTTCGATAGCGAGATCCAGGTCGAGAAGATCAAGAAGTACAAGTGGGACGAGATCAAGCCGCAGGTGCACAAGGTTACCTTCCCCGGCGGCAAGAGCATCATCCTGCTGGCCGAAGGCCGCCTGGTCAACCTCGGCTGCGCCACCGGTCACCCGAGTTTCGTGATGTCGAACAGCTTCACGAACCAGGTCATGGCGCAGATCGAACTCTACGCCCGCAGCTCCGAGTACCCGGTCGGCGTGTACGTGCTGCCGAAGCACCTCGACGAAAAGGTCGCCCGGTTGCACCTCGGCAAGCTCGGCGTCACGCTCGACAAGCTGACCCCGGCCCAGGCGAAATACCTCGGCATCAAAGCCGAAGGTCCCTTCAAGCCCACGCACTACCGCTACTAAACGGTCGTCTGGTTTGATGCAGCGAAGCGCTCCCCGCAAGGGGGGCGCTTTTTTTGTGCCGTCGCGGACCCCGGTTCTCCTGCGCGTTGCGCTTGTCCAACGACTGGATAGCGGCAACGGCGCGTTGTCCAATCGTTGGACACCCGGTTGTATTCCGCCGCGGTTGGCGGATGGTAGGTGCATGACCACGCATGCATTGGATTGGCAGCCGACCCGCTCCGCGGCCATGGCGGCGCTCGATGACTTCCTGCCGCGGGCCGGGAACTTCTACGCTGTGCACCGCAACGAGGACCGCGGGCCGGGCGATCGCTCCAACGTATCGCGCCTCTCGCCGTGGTTGCGGGTGCGGGCCCTGCACGAAACGGAGGTCATCCGCGCCGTCCTGACCGGCCACCGGTATCGCGAGGCGGAGAAATTTCTTCAGGAGGTCTGCTGGCGCACCTATTGGAAAGGATGGCTCCAGGTGCGTCCTTCAGTGTGGACCGACTACGTTGCCGTGTGTGACCGTGACCGGGAGACGTGGCAACGCGATGAACGTTACCGGCAGGCGGTGTCTGGCCAAACCGGCCTGGACTGTTTCGATGCCTTTGTCGCCGAATTGGTCCAGACCGGCTACCTGCACAACCATGCGCGGATGTGGTTTGCCAGCATCTGGATATTCACCTTCGGCTTGCCGTGGCAGGCTGGTGCGGATTTTTTCCTGCGCCACCTGCTCGACGGCGATCCGGCATCGAACACCCTCGGTTGGCGTTGGGTGGCGGGTTGCCAGACCGTGGGCAAACACTACGTGGCGCGCGCGGACAACATCCGGCATTTCACCGGTGGTCGCTTCGCGGTGACGCGTCCGCTCGCTGAACATCCGGCCCCGGTGGTTGCCCCGCCGCTGCCACCGCCTCGCGTTTTGCCGGATGTTTCGCGCTACCCGGAACGAGGCCGGGTCGGCGTGGTGCTGACCGATGACGATGCCGGGGCGTTGCGGTGGCTGGCCCCGCGTGAGCGGATCCGAGCGGTGGCGCTGGCGTGGCCTGGCCGGGCGTATGCTCGGTTCGGCGTGGCTGGGCGCGTTGTGGACTTCCGCCGTGCCGTGTTGCGCGATGCCGTCAACGACGCGGGGTGGGGTGATCCGGTGGCCGGATTCGAGGATGAACACGCGCTTCCGGAACGGGTGGTCGAATGGGCCCGGCAACACCGGTTGGATGCCGTCGCCGTCGCGGAACCGCCGGTGGGTTTCTGGGATGGGATCATGGACCAGGTCGCCGCGCACGGCGCCGCGAACGGGATCACCTTCGTCCAGCTTCGGCATCCGTGGGACCAAGCCTGCTGGCCCCACGCCACCCACGGATACTTCCGCTTCAAGGAGCATCTGCCGGAGTTGATCGGCGGCATCACAACTCCTCTGCGGGTGTGAGGACCATAAGCCCGCCTTTGCTTACCATAAGCCAGCGGAACGAAGTGGAGTGCATCGAATGGCGGAGAGAGAGGGATTCGAACCCTCGGTACCTGGTTAACCCAAGTACAAGTGATTAGCAATCACTCGCATTCGACCACTCTGCCATCTCTCCGCACGGGTCGTATTCCTGGAAGGAATGAGCGCAACCTAGCGGATTCAATCCGGCGGGGCAAGGTGATTCTGGTTGGCGGGGGAAAACGGGCCGGTATGCTGTCGGCATGTTGATTCTGGGTCATCGCGGGGCGGCGGCGGTTGCGCCGGAGAATACCCTGGTGTCGTTCCGTGCGGCGTGGGAAGCCGGGGCGGATGGGGTGGAGCTGGACATCCACCTGACCGCCGACGGCGTACCGGTCGTATTCCATGATGCCGACGGGGCGCGGTTGGCCGGGTGCTCCCGTACGCTTGCGTCCACCACGTGGGCTGAGCTTCAGACCTGGCGGGTGCGCGGCGAACCGGTTCCTTCGCTGGCCCAGGTGTTGGATGCGGCTCCGGCCGGGTCGCGGGTGCTCGTCGAGATCAAGGCGGGTCGGGAGGTGTTGTCCCCGTTGGCTTCGGTGCTGGGCACCGCACGACCGCTGCGCATCGGATTGCTGGGGTTCGATCCGGTGGTGATGTCCGAAGCGGTGTTGGCGTTGCCCGGCGTTCCCGTATCGTTGAATGTCGAGGCCGGGGACGTGCGTCGGCTTGATGCCCTGCTGGCGCTCGCGGTCCGATCCCGGTGGGAGGGGCTCAGCGTGGGTTGGTCCTCGGCGCTGGATGCCTCGGTGATTAGGGCTATTCATGCTGCCGGATTGATCTGCACGGTATGGACGGTAAACGATCCGGCCATCGCAGCATCGTTGCGGGCAGCGGGCGTGGATCGATGTATTACCGACGATCCGGCACGGCTGCTGGAGGTCCTGGGCCGTGGGCGCTAACCGGCGATGGAAAGCCTGCGAGCGGGAGGCGGCGTTGCTGTGGCTTGAGACACTGCGCGAACAGTACCATCGACGCACATGGCTAGGTTCCGATCCGCTCCAATTTGTTCATCGTTACCGCGATCCCGACGATCAGGAAATCATCGGTCTGCTCGCCGCTTCGCTTGCTTATGGAAATGTCGCGGTGATTCACCGCAGCATGGAAGAGGTTGTGCGTCGGATGGTGGGCCTGCCCGCTGCATGGTTACGCGGGACCGGGGAACGGGAGATACGCCATGCGGTCGCGGGGTTCCGGCATCGCTGGACCGACGAAGTGGCGCTGGGCGATTTGCTCGTAGGCATGGCGCGTGCCATACGCTCGCACGGATCGCTCGGGTCCCTGTTTCGCGAACTCGATCAACCCGGTGACGATTACCGGAACACCCTGACGGCGTGGGTCAAGGTCTTGCGTGGCGCAGCCATGCGGGGCGGGAGGCATCTGCTGGCGGATCCCGCGGCCAACAGTCCGTGTAAACGGCTTTACTTGTATGCGCGGTGGATGATCCGGCGAGATGAGATCGACCCGGGATGCTGGACCGGACTTGATCCGGCACGGTTGGTCATTCCGCTCGATACCCACATCTTTGCCTTCGCCAAGGCTGCGCGCTTCACCCGACGCGCCCGGCCCGATGGGCGGGCGGCCTTGGAGATCACCCATCAATTCCGTTTGCTCCGGCCGGACGATCCCGTGCGCTACGACTTCGCCTTAACCCGCCCCGGGATCCTCCATGGCTGGCGACCTGGGACCCGTCCGCCGTGGTCGATCCATTTCGATACACCGGATGTACACATAAATACACCGATCCGAACGGTCTGATTTCTTGACGTGTTCTAAACCATCCCATAACCTTAACCGATCATGATCCAACAATCGGGTCATGAACGCGGTCAAAAGATATCATCATGATTGCTACACGCACCGTTCAGATGTTTGCAGGTTCTGGTAAGCGGGGGTGTGTTCTGGCGTTGATGGTGGCGAGCCTGCTTTCCATAGCCAGCCATGCCGAGACGCTCGATGCCGACATGAATTTCGCGTCGGGCTTGATCGAGTGGGGATTTCCGGACTTTGCCTTGAAACAAGCCGAAGCTGTGCTGCAGAAAAATCCCGGCGCGGCGGACCGCGTCAACTTGATCCGCGCCCAGATCCATATCGCCGCCCGCCGTTTCGCCGATGCCGAAGCCATGCTGGCCGGCTTTGCACCCGGTAATGCCAAGGCCGATGCATTGCGCCTTGCCCTCGCGAATGCCTACAACGCCGCCGGCGACACGGACAAGGCACGGCAGATTTATGCGGAATTTTTCGGACGGTTTACCGAAAAGCCGACCGATCCCGATGTCTTGCGGTTCTACCGTGATGCCGCCTACCGGTATGCCTCGATGCTCGAACGGGCGGGTGATCTGGTCGGCGCTTTCGATGCCTACAACCGGGTGCTGTTAACCGATCCGGAGAAGGATGTTGCCCGCCGCATCAAGACCGATCAGTCGCAGCTGTATCTCAAACTCGCCCGCGCCAACCACGAAGGCAAACGCGACGAGTTCGCCCACAAGACCCGCAAGCTGGTCGAGGACATCCAGTGGGGCGGGGTGGATTTGTGGTTCGGTCAATCGATCATCACCTTGGCCAATGTCGAGTTGATCTACAACGACGAGGAAAAAGCCCAGGCGATCATCCGTGATTACAAGGACATCCTCGACCAGATCGATGTGCTGCTGGAAGAAAACAAGATGTCCAAGGCAATGAGCCCGAAGGCCGGTGCACGGTTCCTCTCCGGTGAAATCTCCCAACGGGCCGCCGAGCGGGCCGCCGCCGCAAACGATGCGGATGGCGCGGTCCGTGCGTACGGTGCCGCGCTCACCGAGTTCTACAATGTCTTTGTTGGTTACGGCGAAAGCGACGTCGGACCGGAAGCGGGCGTGCGCGCCCAGACAATCAAGGACATTTTGCAGAATACCTACGGACGGCGGGTCAACATTGATCTTGGCGCCCGGGCCGACGAGGCGGCCACGACCGCCTACCGCCTGGCCGAAACATTGTTCCGCGAAAAGAAGTATCCCGAGGCGGTGGAGGCGTTCCTGCGTGCCGCCAACCAGTTCCCGGAACTGGATACGACAGCCAGGGCGCTGGGAACCTTGATGCTGGCTTATGCCGAGTTGGACGATGTGCTGATGGTGCGCGCGGTGGCGTCCTACATCGGGGACCGTTTCTCCGGAAAGCCCGATGGTGCCAATGGACTCCTCGCCGCCGGCAAGTTTTATGTCGACCGGAACCGCCCCGACTTGTTCTCCGAGTTGTACGAAACCTACCTGCGGGCCTATCCCGCACATGATCGCGCCGGCACGATCCTGTTTTTTCTCGCCACTCAACGCAAAAAGGCGGGCGATGAAGCGGGGGCCGCGGCCTATTTCCGCCGCATCATCGACCATTACCCGAAGGATCAGTACTACCCGCGCGCCTTGACCCAGGTCGCCTGGAGTTTCTACCAGGCGGGCGACTTCGAAAGTGCGGTGAATTATTTCCGCAAGATGGTGGCGGAAACCCAACCCAGTCCCGACCGCGCCAATGCACAGTTCAACCTGGCCGACTCGCTGGTTCGGCTTGGTCGTTTTGCCGATGCCATCACCGAGTTGGAAACCCTCATCAAATGGCTGGCTCCTCCCAACAATCCCTATGGCTCATCGCCGTCCGATATCGAGAAGAACCGCCAGACCCTCGAACGCGCCACCTTCCAGCGTGCCCAAAGCCTCGCCCGTATTGCTGAGCCGGCCGACCAGGTTCCCGAGTTCCGGGACCGGGCCATTCGCGGATTTGATCAGTTCGTGCGGACCTTTGGGCAATCCGAACTGGCTTCGCGGGCATTGAGCGCCAAGGGCACCGTGCTGCTCGAACTTAAAAGGTTCGATGAAGCGACGCAGACATTTGACGAATTGTCCCAGAAGTATCCTCAATCGCCCGAGGGCAAAAATGCGCTGTTCTCTCTCGCGCGCGCCGCGATGGAAATCAAGCAGTATCAACAAGGCATTGATGCATTTGATCGGATGATGGCTACACCTGAGAAGTATAACGCCGATGAGTATGTCCGCCTTGGCCAGATGATGGGCGATGCCGGGTATGCTGAACAGGCGATCAAAGCCTTCAATCAAGCTCAGGGCATCATCATGAAATTGCCCGAGGCCGAACAGGCCAATGCCCGTCCGCTCATCGAACGCTCGCTTTTCGGCATTGCCCAGGCCTACTACAAGGCCGGTCAGTTCCCGGAGTCCATCCAGGCCGTCAGCGACCTCATGGTTCGTTACCCGCAATCCGGCCTGTTCTACGAGGCCAAATTCCTCCAGGGAGAAGCCTTGCGCGACAGCGGCCGCCTGGCCGATGCGGTCATTGCCCTGAGTGATGTGTTCCGGTTCGCATCCGATCCCGCCCTGATCACCCGAGCCAACCGCACGCTGGCCGATATCCAGACCAGAAACGGGGATCTGGTGGATGCCCTGGCCACCTGGCAGCGCATGGCGCTGCTGAGCGATCGCAGCAAGGCCGAGAATCTCCCGATGATCGAAGAGGCGCTGTTCCGGAGCATCGAGCTGGCCTCCCAATTGGAGCGGCACAAGGAAGTGATCGAAAGCGCGGATGACTACCTCTCCTTGTTCCCGCAGGGGCCGAACATCGTCACGGTGCGGCGCCTGCGTGGTGAAGCCGTTCTGAAATCCGCTGGTCCATAGAGAATTGAAGCGAGGGCAAACCCATGAAATCCAAACCATACCTTTACGCCCTGATCGCCATCGCCGCCGGCTGGTCCGCCGAGGCCGCCGTGGTGATCCTGCCCAACGGCAACCGTGTCGAAGGCACCGACATCCGGGCCAACCGCAACGGGGATGTCGTCCTCACCACCGCCGCCGGACAACGTACCTTCGCCCGCGGCCAATACACCCAGGCCATTGCCGACAAGCCGGCCACCTTCGACCAGGCGCGCGCCTTGGCCGGCCAGGGGAAACACGATGAAGCGATCACCATGCTGGAGACGATCGCCACCGAGTTCCGCTTTCTCGATTGGGACAACAAGGCGCTGATTGCCATCGCCCAGATCCAATCCGGCCGCGGAAACCACAAACAAGCGGTTGATGTTTATGACCGGTTGTTCCGTCAGGCTCCGGAATTGCGCCAGGATGCGGCCGCACAATGGGCTTATCGCGAGGCCCTGCTCGCCGCCGAGGAGTTCGACAAGCTGGTGCCGCAACTGGATGAGGCCATCAGCAAGGGCAGCCGCACCGATGCCGCCCGCGCACAGGTCATGCGGGGCGATGTTCGGATGCGTCAATCGCAGGTGGAGGCCGCGGTCATGGATTACCTGCGTTCCGCAATCCTGTTCGAAGCTGAGGCGACGGTGCAGCCCGAAGCCCTGTTCAAGGCGGGTCAGGGGCTTGAAAAACTCCGTGATCCCCGGGCCAAAGAGATGTATCGTCGTCTGGTGTCCAAGTATCCGTCGTCCACCTTCGCCCAGGAAGCTCGGGGCAAGCTGTAAACCACCGTAGGTAGCGAACCGTCATGAGGAGTGCAGGTATGTCCAAGAAAATGCGCGTGTTGTTGTGCCTGATGCTGTCCATCGGCCTGTTGGGATTCACCTCCGCCGTCATCGCCCAGGAGGCTGCACCGGCGGCCGGGGCTGGCCTGGAGCTTGATGCCGACGCGGCTGCTGCCGCAGCCAGCGAAGCCCAGCAGGACCAGATGAGCTTCTACCGTATTGTCATGAGCGGCGGGTTCATGGGCGTCGTCCTTTGGTTATCCCTGGGCGCGTGTTCGGTGGCCGGGTTTGCGCTGATCGTGGATTCGTTCATCACCATCCGCGAAAAGAAGATCGTACCCGATGCCTTTGTGACCAAGGTGCGCGAATCGATGGAGCAGGGCGATGTGATGAAGGCGATGAAGCATTGCGAAGAGGAACCCGGTCCCTTGTCCAGCATCCTCACCGCCGGCTTCAGCAATGTGCAGGAAGGTTTCGAGGCCATTCAGGAAGCCGTCGGTATTGCTGCCGACCTCGAGAGCGAAAAGTTGCTGCAGCGCGTTACCTACCTCAACGTCGTGGCCAACCTGGCTCCGATGCTCGGGCTGCTCGGTACGGTTCAAGGAATGATCTTCGCCTTCGCCACCCTCGGTACCCAGTCCGCCGGTGCCGCGCAGCAGGCCATGCTCGCGGTCAACATCGCCCAGGCGCTCTACACCACTGCCGGTGGTCTGGTGGCCGCCGTCCCGGCGCTCGCCTTCTTCTACTACTTCCGCAACCGCGCCACCAAGATCACCCTGGGCATGGAGGCCTTGACCCTGGATTTGATCAAGGTCCTGCGCAATGTGGACGTCGTTTCCGAGTAATCTAGCCCCGGACAGGTGAACGGATGAAAAAGCCGAGAGACGAAGGGGGCGTCAACATGACGCCGATGATCGATGTGGTCTTCCAGTTGATCATCTTCTTCGTGTGCACCGCCGTTCTGGAGCAGCAGTCGATCGATGAGAGCATCCGGCTGAGCATGTCGCCCCATGGCCCTGCGGTGGAAAAGAAGGATCCCCGCGAAGTCGTGGTGGAGGTGGATGAACGCGGTCGGATCTCGATCGCCCGCAACCACATGAACGAGGCGTTCCTGCGTAATTTGTTGCGCAATGTGGTGATGAACCACGGGCAGACCACGCCGGTGATCATCCGCGCGGCGGGCGGTGCGAAGCACGAGGATGTGCGCAAGGTCATGGATGCCTGCGCCTACGCCGGATTGTGGAAGGTCTCGTTTGCCGCCACCAAGGAAGTGGCCAAGTAGAAAGGCGCATGCACCATGGCAGGTAAACGCAGAAGGTCCCGTGGTTCGTCTGAATCAGGCGAAGTCAACATGACCGCCATGATCGACGTGGTGTTCCAGTTGCTGGTGTACTTCATCGTCACCATCCAACCGGTGGACGTCATCGCTCACCTCGATGTGTTCCGTCCCTCGCCGGAGAAAAAGCAGGAGAAACTCGAGAAGCCCCCGAAAATGATCAACATCCAGATCTATCCGGATGGATTTACGATCAACGAACGATCGGTCGGCCTGCGCGAATTGGACACCCTGGTGGGCCGGTTGGCCGCGATTGATACGCGCCAGACCATCATGATCATGGCCACCGCGCTTTCCAAGCACGAGGACCTGATCCGGGTGCTCGACCTGTGCGCGAAGCACGGCCTCCAGAACCTTTCCGTCATCAGCACCAACTAACGGATGGAGCGACAAGGAAGTCCGCCATGAACGATAGCGCCGCGACGCCCACTCCCAGTACCGAAGCGATCAAGAAAAAGCATCTGCGTCGCCGGATTCTCGAGCACATGCTCGGTCCGGTGGGGTCGATCATTTTCCACATCCTGATCGTCATTGCCGCGCTCCGGTTCCTCGGCATGGTCGGCGAGCAAAAGGATGCCACCATCCAGGTCCAGATCATGGAACCGGACGCCATCGACCTCGAGGAGTTCGAAAAGGAACTGGAGCAGATGGACGAACTGACCGAGATGACCGACCTGGTGAATCCCGATCAGAATTTCGACATGGAAACGCCGCCCGATGTATCCACCGACGTTGCCCCGTCAGAAGACATCAGCATGGACCTGGCCGACTTGAACGTGATCAGCGACGCCCAAAGCCCCCTGGTGATGAAGGGCCTCTACGAAGGTCGTTCGGCCGCCGGACGCTCCAAGATGCTGGGCGGCGCCGGTCGCTGGGCGCGTGAAGTCGAAGGCTCGGTCAACAAGGCGTTGGAATGGCTCAAGAACAACCAGGCCGAAGATGGTTCGTGGGGACCCGGCGACCGGGAGGCCATGACGGGTCTGGCGGTCCTGACCTTCCTGGCCAACGGGGAAACACCTTCTTCCGCGCAGTACGGCGCCACGGTTGAAAAAGGCATCAAGTACCTGGTAAGCCTCCAGGAGAAATTCGGCGGTGGCCGTTTTGCCAACTGGACACCCGGCGGTGAAGGCGGCATGCACCAGGCTTATGCGCACGGCATAGCCACCTATGCCTTGTCGGAAGCCTACGGCCTCACCCGTATTCCGAGTCTTAAACCCGTCATGGAAAATGCCGTGGCCCTGATCGTCAGCGGCCAGCAACCCGGCGGCTCCTGGGACTATGGGTTCCGCAAAACAGCCCGCCGTGATGCCTCGGTGGCCGGCTGGCAACTGCAAGCCTTGAAGGCCGCGATCATGGCCGGCGCCAGCACACCCGGACTCAAGGAAGCCCTCGACCGGGGTGTCGACGAGTTGATCAAAAGCCAACACCCGGAAACCGGCATGTTCCCGTATTCTTCGCCCGACCGCGGCAAGATGAGCATCACCGGGGTCTCCGTGTTGTGCCTCCAGATCGCCGGCAAGGGCCGCGACAGCGCCACCCGCCGCGGGCTTCAGGCCCTGAAAGCCGCAGAGATTGAGTGGCAAAAGCCCATGGATTGGCCCATGTACTCCTGGTACTACATCACCCAGGCGAAGTTCCATGCCGGTGGTGGTGATTGGGAACAGTGGAACATGAAGTTCGCCCGCGAGATCATCCGCAACCAGAACGACGATGGAAGCTGGACTTCAGCTGGACAGAATATTGAGGGCGATGGACACGGCAAGGAAGTGAACCATGGACCGGTGTACGCCACCACCCTCGCGGCCTTGACCCTGCAGGTTTATTACCGCTTCCTGCCGACCTACAAGCCGGTCGAGGTTGAGGAAGAAAAGGGACCCTCGAAGGACGTGGTCATCGAGATCATCTGATCCCGGTCCGCTCTGCGGCGGTTGTGCTTTTACCCCCGTGTGGCTACACTTCCGCTCATGTCCAGCCATCCGGTCATCCAGATCCTGCCCGACCCGATCATCAACAAGATCGCCGCGGGCGAGGTGGTGGACCGGCCGGCCTCGGTGGTCAAGGAACTGATGGAAAATGCCATCGACGCCGGCGCCCGGAACATTCATGTATCGGTGATCGACGGCGGGTTGAAGCTGATCTCCATCGCCGATGACGGCCACGGCATGGACCGTGACAATGCGTTGCTATCGATCGAGCGTCACGCGACCAGCAAGATCCGGCATGTGGACGATATCGAGAACGTGGCCACCCTGGGTTTTCGCGGCGAAGCCCTCGCCGCCATCGCCTCCGTCTCGCGGTTCACCCTGACCACCCGCCGCGCCGAGGATTTCCGTGGCACCGAAATCCGCATCAACGGCGGCCGCATCGAGGAGGTCAGCGATGCCGGTTGTCCGCCGGGAACCCGTTTCGATATCCGCCAGCTTT
>CALBHI010000039.1 GCA_937894535.1 uncultured Verrucomicrobiota bacterium | reverse complement strand
CGGACTGTCCGGGAACACCACGGTGCCGATGTCGCGGCCTTCCATGGCGAGCGAACCGAGGCGGGCGGTTTCGCGCAACATGTTCACGAGGAAGGTGCGGACCTCGGGCACGGCGGCGATGTCGCTGACGTGCTCCTGCACGGGCTGGGAACGGATCTGGTCGCCCGGCTCCTCGCCGTCGATGGTAAACTGAACGGAACCGTCGCGCAGGAAACACTGGAAGTCGATGCGGTTGATCAGCGCGACGACCTGCTGGCTGTCGGTGGTCTCGATCCCTTCGCGGAGGGCCTTCCAGGTGATTCCGCGGTAGAACGAGCCGGAATCCACGTAGTTGAAGCCGAGTTTGACCGCGGCCATGCGCGCCACGGTGGACTTGCCGGAAGCGGACGGACCGTCGATGGCGATGACGATGGCGGATTTACTCGACATGGCCGCCCAACTCCCGCAGGTGGTCCCAGAAACCCGGATACGAGGTGTCGACGCAGGCCACGTTCTGGATGACCAGCGGGGCTTGGGCATAGGTGGCGAGGATGGCCATCGACATGGCGATCCGGTGGTCGCCGTAGCTGCGCACCGAGGTGGTCGGAACGATGGGGGCACCGCCCTTGATGATCATGCCGTCGGGGGTCTCCTGCGCATCCACGCCCATCAACCGGAGGTTGCCGGCCATGGTGGCGATGCGGTCCGACTCCTTCACGCGCAATTCCTGGGCGTCGCGGACCACCGAGGTGCCGTTGATCAAGGCGCCGAGCACGAAGATGATCGGCAGTTCGTCGATCAGGTTGGGGATGACATCGCCCCCGACTTCAAACGGCTTCAGCGGACCGCCCTTGACGGTGATGTCGCCGGCCGGTTCGGTGTGGTTGGTGCCCTTGTATTCCTTGACGGTGATGTTCACCCCGGCCTGCCGAAGTACATCGAGCATCGCGGTGCGGCGCGGGTTGAGGCCGACGTTGCGGATGGTGACGGAGTGGCCGGGACGTCCGGCGACAGCCACCATCCAGAAGGCGGCGGAGGAAAAATCGCCGGGAATGATGAACGGGCGGGCCTTGATGGCCGGGCCTTTCGGACCCAACCCCTTGATCTCGATCTGGAGCCCCTTCACCGTGATCGGCAGGTCGAGCGTGGCCAGCAACCGCTCGGTGTGGTCGCGGGTGTGGACCGGTTCGGTAACGCGGGTGATGCCTTCGGCAAACAAGCCGGCCATCATGATGCACGACTTGACCTGGGCCGAGGCGACGGGCAGCAGGTAGTCGATGCCCTTGAGTTTGCCGCCGGTGATGCGGACCGGAGCGGTCCCCTTCTCGCCGGTCAACTCGACCTTCGCGCCCATCAGCTCGAGCGGCTCCTTGATGCGCTTCATCGGGCGCGAGCGCAGGGACTCGTCGCCGGTGAGTTCGACGGTGATCGGTGAACCGGCGAGCAGGCCGGTGAGCAGGCGCATGCTCGTACCCGAGTTGCCGATGTCCAGCATGCCGGCCGGCTCCATGAACTTGCCGCCGGTGCCCTGGATGTGCAGCTTGTGATCGGGCGTCTCGAACGACCGGGCCCCGAGGGCCTCCATCGCCTTGAGGGTATTGATGCAGTCCTCGCTCTGGAGGTAATTCTCGACGATGGACGTTCCGGACGCCATGCCGGCCAGCATCGCCACGCGGTGGGAGATGCTCTTATCGCCGGGGACCTGGAGGGATCCGTCAATTTTCTCCACCGGGTGGACGATCGCGGAGATCGGGATCGGGGTGGCGCTATTCTTCGCTGTTGTGTTGATGTCCATAAGCTGTAAATGCCTTGCGCGCGTTTTTTCCGTCGCTCAGGGCCCTCTCTATAGCAGATATGTCGTTTTGTTCCAACTGTTCGATCAGGGCTTCCAGTTTTTGCCGTAACACGTTCAATTCACTGGCGATAGGTCGGCGGTTGGTGCGGAGGATATCGAGCCAGATGTCCACCCCGCCTTCGGCGATGCGGGTGGTGTCGCGGTAGCCGGATCCGCAATAGGCGGGCAGATCCGGTGTCAGTCCGGGCCGGCCCACCGTCGCGGCTAGCAAACTCGCCATGACATGCGGAACGTGGCTGGTCAGCGCGAGAATCTGGTCATGGGCTTCCGGTGACATCGTGGACACCACCGCGCCAGCGAGTTTCCAGAGGGACTCGACCGCGGCGACGGCGTCGCTCGGCGTGGCCGGATCGGGGGTGATCACCACCATGGCCTTCTGGTACAGATCAACCTTGGCCGCCTCCATGCCCTGTTGTTCCGATCCGGCAATCGGATGGCTGCCGACAAACACGGCGTCGCGTCCGGCGAGCAGCTCGCGGCACTGCTGCTGGATCTCGGTCTTGGTGCTGCCGACATCGGTAACCACCGCCCCCGCCTTGAGGGCATCGCGCACCGCCGCCAACTGGGCGGGAATGGCGAGGATCGGGGCACACAGGACGACGACATCGGCATCGGCCACCGCGGCGGCCGCTTCGGCATGAAAATGATCCACCGCGCCGCGCTCGACCGCACAGCGCCCACGTTCGGCCGACCGGGTGTGGCCATGCACGACCAGACCGGGTCGCGCCCGCTTCAGCGCCAGGCCAAGCGAACCACCCATCAGGCCGAGGCCGAGAATGGCGATGGATTTCATGGGTGGGCACCCCACGATTGGACCGACCGGTCAATGGCCGCGGTGACCCGGCGCAAACTCGCCATCATCGCGTCGAACTGGCCGAAATCGAGGGTTTGTTGGCCATCGGATGTCGCCTTCTTCGGGTCAGGATGTACCTCGACCAGCAACAAGTCCGCCCCGGCGGCCACCGAGGCGCGTGCCATGACCGGCACCAGCGCGGTGGCCCCCGTGCCGTGGCTGGGATCGGCGGCGACCGGCAGGTGCGAGAGGGACTGCAGCACCGGCACGGCATTCAAATCGAGGGTGTTGCGGGTCGCCCGCTCGAAGGTGCGAATGCCCCGCTCGCAGAGGATCACGTTCGGATTGCCCTGGCTCATGATGTACTCGGCGCTCATCAACAACTCCTCGATCGTGCCGGCGATGCCGCGCTTGAGCAGCACCGGCTTGTTGACACGTCCGACCGCCTTGAGCAAGGCAAAGTTCTGGGTGTTGCGCGCACCGATCTGCAACACGTCGGACACATCCCCCACCATCTCGACATCCCGCGTGTCCATGACCTCGGTGATGAACGGGAGACCGAATTTCTCGCGCACCTCGATGAGGATGCGCAACCCCTCGACGCCGAGCCCCTGGAACGAATAGGGCGACGTGCGGGGCTTGAACGCGCCGGCCCGGAGCATCACGGCCCCGGCCGCGCGGATCGCTGCCGCCGTCTCGAACATGATCTCGCGCGTCTCGACCGAACAGGGTCCGGCCACCACGACCACGCCCTGGTTGCCGCCGATGATCACATCGCGCACGCCGGCCGCATTGACCGGGATGCGAATCTCGGACCGCTCCGGGTGCTGCTGGCGGCTGGCCAAGGGATACGGAACGGTCATACCTCACACTCCCGTCCGGCCATGACCGCATGCAGGGCGGCCAGCATCGCCCGGTTTTCCTCCGGCGTACCGATGGTGATGCGGATGTATTCGGGCAATTGATACACATCGACCGGCCGGGCGATCACCTTGCGCCGCTGCAACGCCTCGAACACCTTGCGCCCGTTGCCGACCTTGACGAGGATGAAATTGGCGACCGAAGGCACGTAGGTCAGACCCATGCCGTCAAGAGCGGCACAGACCTCCCGCAACCCGTCGGCGATGATGGTACGCGTCTGCTCGACGAATTCGTCGTCGGCCAGCGCCGCCAGCGCGGCCGCCTGCGCCATGGCATTGATGTTGAAGGGTTGGCGCACGCGGTGCAACAGGTTCACCCCTTCGGCCGGGGCCAGCGCATACCCGATGCGCAAACCGGCCAGGCCGTAGGTCTTCGAGAAGGTGCGCAACACAAACACATTCCGGTTCTCGCGCACATAACGCAGGGTGTCGGGCTGGCGTTCCGGCGGCAGCAATTAAATGTAGGCTTCGTCTGGCACCACCGCTGCGTGCGCGGGTACGTCATTCATGAAGGCATCGAGATCG
>CALBHI010000038.1 GCA_937894535.1 uncultured Verrucomicrobiota bacterium | reverse complement strand
GCGGGGTGCCGACGCCGGTGACGACGCGGGTGGTGCAGATGGAGCCGGGGCCGATCCCGACCTTGACCGCG
Source organism: uncultured Verrucomicrobiota bacterium (assembly GCA_937894535.1). Taxonomy (GTDB): domain Bacteria; phylum Verrucomicrobiota; class Kiritimatiellia; order CAIVKH01; family CAIVKH01; genus CALMUP01. Next base: position 4,001 of record CALBHI010000038.1, on the reverse strand, counting down.
TGGGCACCGGCATCGCGCAGGGCGGTGGCGGCTTCGCCGGTGGCGATGTTGCCGGCCACGACATCGAGGTTCTCGTAGTGGGACCGCACCCATTTCACCATGTCGATGACGCCCTTGCTGTGACCGTGGGCGGTGTCGATGACCACGACATCCACCTCGCGTTCGGCGAGGGCTTCGACGCGTTTGTGGTCGCCGGGGCCGATCGCCGCGGCCACGCGCAACCGGTATTTCGCGTCGCGGTTGTAGGTCGGGTTCACGTTGCGGATCAGCGACTGCACGTCGGCGAAACTGTAGAGGCCGACGAGGCGGCCGTTCTCGACCAGCGGCAATTTGCCGATCTTGTGTTCGACCATGCGTTTGTAGGCGGTTTCGATGTCGGTGCCGGGCGGGGCGGTGATGAGGTTGCGGGTCATCACGTCCTCGATCTTCGCGGAGGCGTCGGCGGCGAACTTGATGTCGGCGGCGGTCAGGATGCCGACCAGGTGGTCCTGGTCATCGAGGATGGGAAAGCCGCTGAAGTTGTAGCCCTTCTCCTCACGGGTGCGGCGGACATCGGCGAGGGTCTGGCCGACGTGGAAAGTGATCGGAGTGGAGATCAGCCCGTTCAGGTAGTGTTTCACCGTGCCGACGATCGAGGCCTGGCGTTGTGGGGTCAGGTTCTTGTGGATCACCCCGATGCCGCCGTGCAGGGCCATGGCGATGGCCATTTTCGACTCGGTCACGGTATCCATCGCCGCGCTCACGAACGGGATGTTGATCGGGACGCGGGCAGTGAACCGGCTCGCGATATCCGCCTCGGGCGGAAGGAAATCCGCATAACGGGCCAGTAGCGAAACATCGTCGAAGGTCAGCCCCTCGTGGGGGAACGCGGACATGAACTGATCAAGATGGGGATTGAGTGTCATAGCATCGCCTTTTGCCCTGCGGAGCATGGAGAGCGAACCTGGCATCGTCAACAAGAATTGCCGGTGCCGGAAGGGCCCAACGGGCATCCTGCCGGTGCGGATCCTTCAAGCGTCCAATCAACCCGGCATCGCACGTCCGCCAAAGCCTGAACCAAGGCGCCCCGCCCCGCGATCAAAGGTCTGAACGCGTTAAACCTCCCTTTTGTGGGTAAAAACGCCGCTAAGGCCGGTTTTGAGCCCGAAAAACGATGCAACCGGTTGGGGGGCATGAACCTGACGATGGTCACCGTCGGAACATACCGAGGACTATTGGCCCACGGATGGGGGTGCGGGAAGCTATGTCCCTGCAGATCCCGTTAGAAGTTTCCCTTGTCCTATTCCGTTGGCTTCCAATGCCTGGAAGTTTTCGGCAGGTCGTTTTCCAAGGGTTGGAACTTGTCCCGATGGCTTTCGGAACGACTTCTATGTCCCTGCAGATCCCCTGCAGATCCCGGCGGAGCCTTGACGGGGCGCATACCAGGTTTCACCATCCCTTTTTTCCACGGTCATGATTCAACTCAAAAATCTTACGGCGGATCACCTGCACCGGCAGTTTGCCTCGTTGGGGGTGACGCCGGCGATCGCCCGTCGCATTCAGGCGGCGGTCATCCGGAACGATGACTGGCCGGCCCCGGCATCCGGAGGTGTCTCGGCGGAGCTTCTGCGCCAGCTTCGCGGGCAGGCCATGATTCCCCGGCTTGCCTTGGTACACCACGTGACGTCACCCGCCGACGGATTCGCCAAGTATCTTTTCCGGGGTGAAGGCGGCGACCGTTTCGAAGCTGTGCGCATCCCCATCCTTCACCGTGCGGATGACCTGAAGTATATTGTCTGCGTCAGTTCGCAAGCGGGTTGCCGGCTCGGTTGTGCGTTCTGCGCGACGGGCCGCATGGGCTTCACGCGTAATCTCGCGACGTGGGAGATCGTAGATCAAGTGATGCAAATCCGGGCGGATTCGCCGCACCCGGTCCGCGGTGTTGTCTTTATGGGGATGGGCGAGCCTTTGCTGAACTATGACGCGGTGATAACCGCGGCGCGCATTTTATCCGAACCGTGCGGAATGGCCATCGCCGCGAAGTCCATCACCATCGGCACCGCCGGTATCCTGCCCGGCATACGGAGATTCACCCGGGAGGGTCACCCCTACCGTCTGGTGGTGTCGCTCACCTCCGCATACGCCGAAATACGGACGGCTTTGATGCCCGTGGAGCGCACCAACCCGACGGATGAGCTGATGCGCGCGCTGCGCGAATACCACACGGCAACCGGCCAACGCGTCACCCTGGCGTGGGTCATGATCGCCGGCGTCAACACGCGCGAGGAGGATGCCCGCCAATTGGCCGGCCTGATCCAAGGATTGCCCGTTAAGCTGGATCTGATTGATGTCAACGATCCGACCGGAAGATTTCAACCACCCGCGCCCGAAGAATTGAATGCCTTCCGCGACGCGTTGCGCCAACACTGCGGCATACCTGTCGTCCGGCGTTACAGCGGTGGCGCGGATATCGCCGCCGCCTGTGGGATGCTGGCCGTGAACACAAAAGAATAGCGAAGATCATCGGGCAGAAGCCCGGGCGTTTACCGCATCAGCATACACGCGGTTATGGATCACCTTCCTCCGGGGCGCATGGCGGCTCCGCCGGGATTTCTCCTCATCGTAACCCCTGTCCTCGATCGCATTCACGATGGATTCGGCAATCCAGGCCGGGCAGACAAACGTTAGCGGGCCGCCAACCCGTTTCCGGCGCGGGAAGCCGCGCCGCTCCAAGGTTCTTTGTGTTTCTCGAGATCTTTGTCGACGCTGGGTGGGAGCAACTATTTGTGTGTCCCTTATTTTTTCTTGTTCTTGTGAAAATGTGAATATGTGATACTGTGAGTTTATGAAAAACATCACCATTGCCATGGATGACCAAACCTACCGCAAGGCCCGCATCGCGGCCGCTCAGCGGGACACCTCCGTCTCAGCCCTCGTGAAAAAATACCTGCTCTCCCTCACCGACGATGCGCCTCCCCCCCGCGATTTCAAACAGGAACAGGAAGCCCTGCTGGATGCTATTTGGCAAAAACATCCCGGATTCACCTCGGTCGAAAATCAGGCCCGCGAGGCCCTCCATGAGCGGTCATGACGTTTGTTGACACCAACGTCCTGCTCTATGCGGTCTGCGCCGGCGAAACGGATCGAGCGAAAGCGGAAAAAGCCCGGTCCCTTCTCCGGCGCGACGACCTCGCCCTTTCGGTGCAAGTCCTGCAGGAGTTTTATGTGCAGGCCACCCGCACCACCCGAACCCAGCCGCTGACCCACGACGAAGCCGTCGCATTGATCAATCTCTGGTTACGGTTCGCCATCGTGCCCAACTCCGTCCCCCTACTGCAAAACGCCCTCCGCTTGAAAGCCCGCTATCACATCGGCTATTGGGACGCCGCCATCCTCGCCGCCGCCATAGGCGCGGGCTGCTCCGAATTGCTCTCCGAAGATTTGAACCCCGGCCAGACCTACGAAACCGTCACCGTCATCAATCCATTTGCTTGACCAAGACGCGACCCGTTTGGCGGCGACGGTTTAGACCAAGATTGAAGGCGGAATAGAGCCCGGTCATTCGTCGTTTTGAATCATGGCTTTCTCTTGGGGTAGAGCCGGAGATTTACGCAGCAAAAACACATACGTGGCGTAGCCTTCCAGTTCGGGCCGGGGGATGTAACCGTTAAATCCGCCGTCGTTGACCGGCAAGTCCGCCGCTGGGCCTTCGCCGAATACCGCGCGCAGGGTGTAGCGGCCGTTGGGAAGAGTTCCGGTATGCAGGCTCAAGGCGTACTGGCTGATCGCCTGCGGCCCCAAGTTGACCAGCACGAGGGCGGTTTGGCTTCCGGTCCGGCGCAGGATGGCGTAGACCGCCGGGTGGCCGGTTTCGAGCACGACCACCTCGCCGTGTTGCAGGGCGGGCGTCGCGCGGCGCAGGGTGATCAGGTTGCGGTAGTGATGGAGCAGGGAGCCCGGGTCGTTTTTCTGCACGGTGACATTTTTTGTCGTGCAGTCATGGTTGGGCGCCATCCAGGGTT
>CALBHI010000037.1 GCA_937894535.1 uncultured Verrucomicrobiota bacterium | reverse complement strand
GGATCACCCCGGACCCTACCGGCAAATGGAAGAAATCGATCACCTGCTCTGGATGACCAGCGCATTCTGGTCGCCGTTTCTGCTGCCGGTGACCGGGTCCATCCTTCCGCTCGGGGTGGATATGCGCTGGCTGGATTTCAGCGAGTATATCGGACGGCCGAAAGCCCTGCCGTTCCAGCGGCCGTGAGACACCGGCGGCGCGTCAGTAGTCGCGCCGCCACTGGATGCTGATGCCTTCGCGGATCCGCGGGCTGGTTTCCGTGCGCAGGATCAGCGTCGGGGTCAGTTCGGCTTCGACGGCGAAGACATCCGGCTCCTTTTCCAATCCGATTTCACCCTCGAAGTAAACGCGGTCGAGCAGGCGTTTCCCGAAGATCACCGCCTGAAGTCCCGACTCCTCTTCGCTCTGCTTGATGTCGAGCTGGTCGAGTCCCAGCGTGCGTTCCCCGCGATCGATCTGCTGGAGCAGCGGTCCACCCCCTTCAAGCAGGTCGAGCGCATAGGCAAGGTAGGCGATCTGGAACGGTGAAACGGCATCACCCGGTTTGCCAAACAACAAACGGGAGACGATCTCGTTGCGTTCGAGGGGAGGGGAGGAGGACAGGGTCAGTTGCGGCTCGTCGGCCGATCCCTCGATGTTCAGGGTGATCGTCGCGCCGCTGGCCCGCGTCTCCGCGGTGATGAACACGGTGGGGGTGGCGGTGCGCGCGCCGGAGGGGATGATGATGTCGCCGCGCAGGACCTGAAAACGCCGGCCGAGGAACATGAACGAACCGCGCTGCAGGTTGATGCTGCCGCCGAGGCGGAGGTCCGGGATCACCCCGGAAATCGACCCCCGGCCGCGCCATTCGGTGCGGAGCTGGCGACCGTTGACACGAATGCCTTCGTGCGCGGAAAGCTGGATGTCGGTGGCGATGCGCACGGGGAATTCGCGCCGGGTGCGCTCCGGCGCCTCGGCAACCGGTTGGGTGTCGCGTCCGCGCTCTACGACGCGCATGGTGCGGATCGAGGGCGGCAGTTGGCGCGGCAACCGCACCGTGATGGGTTCGGTGGTGAGCCGTCCGGTCAGGCGGGCCACCGCACCGGTGCCGTGCAGCTCAAGCCGACCGTTGATCGGAAGGTCGGTGGAGAGCAGGCGGCCGAGGATGAAGCGGGCCACCGAGGCTTCGGCGTGAAGGACCATCGCGCCATCCTCGTTGCGCACGGCCGATCCGGCGAGCGATGCCTCGCCGCGCCCGTCATCCCGCGCCGAAGCCGTCCAGTGGAGGTGATCGCGCGAGGCAATGGTGGCATGCACCGCGAGGTCGCGCACGGTGGCACCCCGCACCACATCCTCGATGAAACCATCGGCGATGACCACATGCCCGGTGATGGCCGGCGCGCGGGGGTCGCCGGACAACCCGAGCGATGCCTTGAGCTGTCCGCGCACCTGTTGCCAGTCGGCGAGGTAGGGTTCCAGGACCGGCGCGAGTTGAGCGTGCAGCAACACCGAACCGCGCACGTCGCCGTCGCGCGCAAACCACGGATCCCCCAGCCGCCATGCCCCGGCCGCACTGGCATGGGCCAGCACCGACAGGTTGGTGGCGCCATGGCTTTGCGCCTCGAGGAGCAGGCGGTCCGGGCGGATCCGCACCGTGGCCCGCACCGCCTCCGGAAACAACGGATCAATCCGCTCGATCCCGGTTGCCGCCTCCTCGACCTGCAGGGTGAGCTGCCCGTTGGCGTGGGTGGGGTAATCGCGCAGGTGCCACGATAGTTTTGCCCTGCCCCCCCATCCGTCGTGTATCCGAAGCGCGCCGACCGGGACGTCGTGCACCTGCCCCGACCAGTTGAGCTCGCCGTTCCACGCGGCCCGGGTGGTGAGGGTGGCGTCGCCCCAGCGCAAGGCGAGGGTGTCCAGCGACCAGCGCCGTCCGGACCATCGCACCGTTGCCGGCTGTGTCAACGTCAGGTCCGCACCGTGCAGAAACGCGGTGGCATGGTCGAGGGTGATGGTCGTGGTGCCCTCGCTGGCGCTGAACCCGACCCGTGCCTGCACGGAACTTTCGAAGGGCACCGTGGCGGTTGCGGCGAGGTCGGCGACGAGCCGCTGCGCATCGTGGCGAATCCGGACCGTCGCGTCACGCCAGGCAGTCGCACCGGCGTTGATGACCGGCGCGTCGATGCACGCATCGTGGAGCCGCCATGCCGCGTTGGTCCGTTGCACCAGGCCGGTGGTCTGAAGTGTCGGAATGACGATGGCGCCGCGGGTCGCTTCGTGTGCCGTCACCTGCCATGCGATGCGCGTGTCACCGGCCCGGTGCGTGATCGTCGCCGATGCATCCAACCGCGCGCGGGCCGGATCCCCGAACCGCTCCGCGAGGGGTGTCGCATCCAAACCTGCGGTGAACAGGCGCACGACAGTCTGACCCTCGCCGACCTGCACGGCTCCGGTGACCACGCCTGCGCGGGTCGTCACCAGGAGGTTGGTCACCGCCACCGCACCCTCCTTCCACGCCAGCTCGCCACGCAGGGCCCCATCCTCTCCGAACGCCGATACCTCATGGGCATGAACGCTCACCCGGCCGCTCGAGGCGGCGGCGAACACCGAGGCCTCGACGCCGGCCGCCTCGACCGGCACGCCCGATACCGCGGCCTCGATGCGCACGGCATCCGCGTGAACGGCTGGCAGGATGTAGCGCCATGGCGACCGCGCGCGCTCCCGGCGCGGAGAATCCACCGGATCGGGCAGCTCGGCGACGGCGACCGACCGGACCTGCAGCGCGTTGATGTACACGGTACGCCCGATCAAGGGGCGCAACGCCAGGCGCGCGGTGATGCCCCGCGCCTCCAGCCACGCCCCCTCCGCGTTGTACAGGTGCAGCGTGTCAGCCGAGAGCTCGCGCAAGGTCGGCCACCGCAATCCCTCGAGGAGGAACACCGGTGCCTCCGCGCCGGTCGTGGCATCCAGCACACGCCGGGCAAGGGCGAGGCGTGTCGGCTCGTGGCGGACGAACCGCCATGCGTACTGGGCCGCGGCGGCCAAGGCCAGGCCGAGCAGGATCAGGAACACGCGACGGAGGCGGATGACGGTGCGCGATGCCATCAGAACGCCTGCCCGATCGAGATGTAGAACTCGAAGTCGTCATCCAGGTCTTGGCGCGGATTGACCGGCACACCGACATCGACCCGGATCGGGCCGACCCCGGTGAACACCCGCAAGCCAAGCCCCGCACCCCACTGGTACGACTCGCTGAAGTCGCTCACTTCCGGCTCGTAGGCCGAACCGCCGTCGATAAAGGCGACCAAGCCCACGCGCGGCGTGATGCGCCAGCGCACCTCGGCCGATGACTCGACCAGCGAAAGGCCACCCACCGGTTTTCCGTCCTCGCGCGGACCGACCGACTGGTAGGCGTAGCCGCGGATCGACTGGCCACCGCCGGCATAGAACCGCTGGTCGGCCGGGATGCCGTTCACGCTGTTGCCGGCGATCGAGCCCAGGGTCAGCCGCAAGCCGAGGCTCACCGTGCGGTCGAGCACGGGCAGGTACACCGACGGCGTGAACAGCGATTTGATGAAGGCATCGGATGAGTCAAGGTCCACAAACGGCTCCACCGTTGCGGCCGCCGCATACCCGCGCGTCGGGTCCAGGTTGTCATCGCGCTTGTTCAGCAGCGCGGTCACCGGCAACGAGAAGTGCACATAATCCTCGTCGGACCCAAGCTGGGTCACCGTAGAGCGACGCAGCGCCGGACCGTACAGGAACAACCAGTCCCGTCCGGACCGGTGCCGGATGCGGCCGTAGATTTTTTCATACCGCACATCGTAGGCGTCCGATTCCTCGTCGGCGATCTTGACGCCGAGTTCGAGGTCGCGGTTGCGCCCCGCGCCCTCCGGCACCGTCAGGACCAGCCCGCCGTTCCAGATGTCCTCGCCGTAGGTGGCATCGAATTCGATCTGCTCGCCGCGGCCGAGCAGGTTACGGTGTTGCCAGGCCAGCGAGGCCTCCGGTCCGGTATCGGACTGGTAACCGAGGCCGATGCCGATCGATCGTCGGCGGCGTTCCTGCACCCGCACCGTCATGTCGTAACGCCCCGGATCATCGGCGTTGGGTTTACCGCTGATGTCCACGAAACTGAACAGGCCGGACTCGGTCATGCGCCGCGCAAAGGCGTCGATGTGTTGCTGGTTGTAGGGATCGCCGGTTTTCCACCGCAGGCGGCGTTCGATGAATGTTTGGTCCACCCGGTTCAGGCCGGTGATGGTGGTCGAACCCATGATGGCCGGCTCCCCGGCATCGATCTCGATCACCACCGCGGCGTTGGTGTGTTGATGGTCGATGAACACCGTCCGGTCGCGAACGCGGGCGCCGGGATGTCCGGCCACCTTCAGCGCGCGCACCACCCCGCGCGCATGGGCATCGACCGCCGCGAAGTTCACCGGTTTTCCGGTCAGGGTGTTCGTCGGTCCCGCATAACCCGCCGGAGCCGGCGCCGACATCCGCACATCCAGTTCGTCGACGAGGTAACGGTTGGTGTTGCTGACGGTAAAGATGAGCGAGGGCAGGCGGTTGGTGACCACGCGCATCGTGACCTGGGCCGCGCTGATCCCCTGCGCATGCAAATAGCGTTCGATGTTGAACGCATCCGCGCGAAACTGGCGTGCCAACAACGCCGTGTCAATCGAGCGGTCGGTGCGCTCCTGCCAAGCCTCGCTCAGCCGCAACGCCGCCCGTCGCAGGTCGCGGTCGCCCAGCCCCTCCACGGTGACCTCGTACCGCTCGCTGCGCCACGGCACGGATGCGCAAGCCGCCAACCCCAGGATGGCGACCAGACCCACCGCCGCGCGAAACCAACGTGATAAACCGGAAACGTCCACGTTAGCAATCATGGCACAGGCCGATTCCGGCATCCAGCGCCAAGCGGCCTATACAGAAGGAAGGGCCTTGGTTATCCATGGTAAACAGGTAACCAGGAAACCACCTTCCCGTGCGCTGCATGATAAAATGGCTGGTAGCCTTTGCGGTAATGGCCGCGGGGAACGCCCCCGCGCTCGACCGCAACGGCAACCAGCAAAGCGATGTCTGGGAAGCGGTGTTCGCTTCCGCCGGTCTCGCCCCCGGCGCCGATGCCGATGGCGATGGCTGCAGCAACCGCGACGAAAGCCTGGCGGGCACGGACCCTTTTGATGCCGCTTCGTTTCCCGGCCTGGCTGCGCTGGACGCTGGCGCCGGCGGCGCGACCAACCGGTTTCTCGCGGTCGTCGGCAAGGTGTATGCCCTGGAGTCCGGAGATGGTTTCGGTACGTGGGTGGAGGTGGCCGTGCGCGATGGTCACGACGGCGCGATGGACATCGCGGCCGCCTCCACCAACGACCACCGCCTCTGCGGCAACCGCTACGGCGACGTATTCCACGCCCGCGCCGCCGGGGTGATCGATGTCCGCTCCGTCGGTCCCGACGGCATCCTGTTCAGCGCCGACGACCTGACCGCTCCCTGAAACACGCCCGTTCAATTCCTTGTCGTGCCGTGCGATGCGATTCCGGAACGCGAACCACGAGCGGTTTTATATTGCGGAAATCCCGCGGCTTGGCATGCTGGAACTGTTGGCAGAGAGTAGTTAGTGAACTTGGTAGGTTGCCCTTGCCGGCGAGTGCTTGGTGAGAGACGATCTGAAACCCGAACGAGTCGGGAACGGTCCACGAGAGTCTCCCCACACCGTAGAAGGATAGAGTAGTATGGCAACCAGACTGTACGTCGGCAACCTGTCGTTCGGAACGACCGAAGGCGACCTCCGCAACCTGTTCCAGGCCTGCGGCAGCGTCACCAACTGCAACATCATCATCGACAAGTTCACGGGCAAGTCCCGCGGCTTCGGTTTCGTCGAAATGGCCTCCGCCTCGGAAGCCCAGAAGGCGATCTCCGACCTGCACGGCAAGGATTTCGACGGCCGCGCCCTGACCGTCAACGAAGCCAAACCCCGCGAAGAACGTCCGCGCGGCGGCGGTTTCGGCGGTGGTGGCGGTGGTGGCTACGGCGGCGGCGGCGACCGCGGCGGTGGCGGCTGGGGTGGTGGCGGTGACCGCGGTGG
>CALBHI010000036.1 GCA_937894535.1 uncultured Verrucomicrobiota bacterium | reverse complement strand
ATGAAAACGTCGGTATAGGAGGTGGAGAAATACAGGCGGAGGAACGAGTAGAGTTTCACCCGGGCGAGGGTGAAGGGATGCTGCAGCACGCGGGGATAGATGGTGGGGACGACCGCATCCTTCTTGAATCCGTCGCGGCGCGGTTCCTGGTTGCCGTACATCACGATGTTGAACGGCGCGACCTCGTACAACCGGGTCATGTCCCCGAAGGCATAGAAGTTCGCGTAATCGGGCCGGGTCTGGCTCATCAGCTCGGGGAAGACCTGTTCGAGTTCCGGTTCGAGCACGCACATGCCGATGATGTCGAGGAACATCACCTGCCGCTCCGGGTATTCCTCGCGGATGGTCAGGGTGGTTTTCATCGCGAAGTTCGCGCCGAGCAGCGCGACCACCGGCATCACCGCGAGCCAGCGCAGTTTCCGGTGTTGCACGACAACGAACAGCAGCACGCAGAACAGCGGCATCAGCACCACGGCATTGTAGCGGAACAAGACGGAGAAGGCGGTCACGGCCGAGCAGGCGAGCACGAGGGCGGCCTCGGCGGCGGGGCTGCGCGGTTCATCGCGGCGGGACAATTTGGCGAGCAACCCGGTCATCCAGGCCACGCCGCCGAGCATCCAGGCATCCTTGAGGAAGGAGACGGCGGTGAACATCAGCGGGGTCAGCGGGGCCAGCAGGATCAGCAGGACCAGCGCGGCCCGGCGGTCGCGCCGGGCGGCATCGGCGCGGCAGGCCGGATCGGCCAGCATCAGCAGCTGGGCGGCGAGGTAGCGGATGCCCTGAATGATGAACACCGATTGGATCAGCGTGATGAAGCCGGGGTAGAGCAGCCAGTTGATCACCTGCCGGGCCAGCACGAGTAGGATCACCGGGTGCGGGTTGCAGTAGTCGCGGGTGTAGGCGAAGTACAGGATGTGGGTGGCATCGGGCGGGAAGATGCCGGGGTTGAACACGGCCCAGACCAGCACGGCCAGTGCCCATGGGGCGAGGCGGGTCAGGGCGTCTGGACGTGGTGGGAGGCCTGGTTGCGGGATCGGCTCGGGCGTCGGAGCGGATGGTTTCTTCAATCGGGCCTCACTGGTTGCCGGCGTGCATCGGGGAGGGGAGCTGTTTTTCCTCGAGGTATTCGTCCTCCTCGTTGATCTCCCACAGGTTGTAGCGCTTGCCAAAGCCGGTGAAGTTCCGGGCGGCGAGCAGGCCGGACAGCATGGCGTGGTCCTGGTTGTTGTAGCGGTACATGCCGCCGCGTCCGACCAGGGTCAGGTTGGTGAACTGGTCGACATAGGCACGGATGGTGTCGAGGTTGTGTTTGTAGCCGAGGTAGTAGGTCGGATACGAGTCGCGTTCGCGGATGATGAAGCCGTCCTCGAAGTCGGATGCTTCGATCAGGCCGAGTTGCACGAGTTCGCGCACGCCGAGCTTCACCAGTTCGGCGTCGGACATCTGCCAGATGTCCTCGTGGGCGAAGGCGAAGTATTCCACCGACAAGGCATCCTTGTTTTGATCGGCCAGCATGCCGGGCGAGAAGTTGCCGTAGCTGGAGATGCGCGCGACCTTCACTTCGGGCGAGTGGACATAGATCCAGTTGTCCGGGAACGGGGCACGTTTCTTCACGATCAGGTTCACCGTGATGTGGTCGCGGTAGTAGAGCGCGCGTGCGGCCTCGAGCACCTCGGCGGGCGGGGCGGGGCGGAGGCGCAGGATGAACTCGGTCAGCGGAATCGACGAGAACAGGTGTTGGACCCGGGTGGTTTGCGGGCCCGACGGGGTGTCGCTTTCCACCGCGGTGATGCGCTTGTTGTCATGGACGATGGCCTGCGCGGAGACGCCGAGGTCGATGCGCGACCCGCTCGCCGTGCTGCGTTCCGCCATGATCTCGAACACCTGGCCGGCGCCGCGCCGCGGGTAGTCAAACTGGTCCACCAGCGATTTCACGCCATCGCTGCCGCGGTTCAGTTTCGGGAACAGTCCATTGATCACCGCCTTGCTCAGGCTCAGGCCTTTGATGCGTTGGCCGGCCCATTCCGCGGAGATGCCGGAGCAGGGGATGCCCCACACCTTTTCTGTGTAGGTCTTGAAGAAGATCTCGTAGAGCACCTTGCCAAACTGGCTCACCACCCAGTCCTCGAAACTGTGGGCGGGTTGGTTGCCGCGGGTCATGCGTGACCAGGCGTAGGAGCCGACGGCGTGGGCGCTGGTGAAGATGCCGAGGCCGGTCAGGGCGGACATGGGTTTCAGCGGATAGTCGAAGAACCGGTTGCGGTAGAGGATGCGGGTCAGCCGGTTCACGTGGGCGACTTCATCGCCGAGCAGGTCGTGCCACAGGCGGTCCACCTCGTCGTTCTTGGTGAAGAAACGGTGCGGTCCGACATCGAACAGGAAGCCCTTGAACTCCATGGTCCGGCACAGGCCGCCGACCTGGCGGTGGCGTTCCTGGACGATCGTCGGGATGCCGCGCTGGGAGAGTTCGTAGGCGCAGCTCAGACCGGAAGGTCCGGCGCCCAGGATGACCAGTTCGCCGGCGGTGGTGGATGATGGGTTCAACAGGGTTCCTCGTAATGTTGGGGCTACAAGTAACCCATGCCCACCGGAGCGTCAAGCAAGGGCGCGGCGGTTCAGGTCGTATGCGGGTGATCGGTATTGCACTTGCGCAAGTTCGGGGCGTTTGCCAATCTTTTGCCCATGACAGCTCAGGATACCCGCAAAACCATCGCCGTGGTCATTCCCTTCTTGAACGAGGAAGACAACATTCCCGAGATGTACAAGCGGTTGGATACGTTGTTCGCCACCATGCCGGAGCAGGGCAAGTTCCTGTTTGTGGATGACGGGAGCTCCGATGGCTCGGTGCCGTGGCTGCTCGCGAAAATGGCCGAGGATCCCCGGGTGCACCTCGTTCCGCTTTCAC
>CALBHI010000035.1 GCA_937894535.1 uncultured Verrucomicrobiota bacterium | reverse complement strand
TCGCCTATGTGGTGTTGCCGCCGCCGGACCGGTTGGCCCGGGCGATCTCGCAGAGTTGGATGCTGGCGCGGGGCATGCCGCCGACGTTGGAGGAGCTGGAGCGGTCGGTGGTGTGGGGCTGGTCGCAGCGGCGGGTAATCGGCGGGGAGGTCGAGTGTCCGGCGGCGCGCACGCTGGACCCGGGGTGGCGGGTCATCGCGGTGCGGCAGGAGCCGGAAACGCGTCAGCGTTGACGCCGCTGGCGTACCACTTCGTAGAGCAGGATGGTCGCAGCGCAGGTGACGTTCAGGGAGTCGATCTTGCCCAGCATCGGAATGCGCACCTTCAGGTTCGCGCCATTCATCCAGAGGTCGGTCAGGCCAAACTTCTCGGTGCCGACCACGATGGCCACGCCCGGGGTCATGTCCACCTCCGTGTATTCCACGGTGGCTTCCGGGGTCGCGGCGAGCACGTTCAAGTGGTGGGCGCGGCACCAGGCGAGGGCTTCGGCGGCATCGACCTGGACCACCGGCAAGGTGAACAGGGTGCCGACGCTCGAGCGCACGACGTTCGGGTTGTTGATGTCGGTGCGGGGGTCGCACACGATCACCGCATCGACGCCGGCGGCGTCGGCCGAGCGGAGCAGCGAGCCAAGGTTGCCGGGTTTTTCGATCGATTCGGCGATGACCACAAACGGGCTGGCCGGGAGCCGGATGCCGGCGAGGTTGCCGGAGACTGGGGCGCCGAGGGCGAGCAGGCCTTCCGGACGATCACGGTAGGCGATCTTTTCAAACACCGAGGCCGTGCACTCGATCAGTTCGATGCCCTTGGAGCGGCACAAGGTCAGCAGGCTGTTTTCGTTTTCGCCGAGAAAATGGTCGGGACTGTAGAACAGCGTGGATACCGGCCAGCCGTTTTCCACCGCGCGCAACACCTCGCGGTAGCCCTCGATCAGGATCGGACTGGTCAGGTCGCGGTGGCTGCGCTTGCGGAGCTTCACCACCTCCTTGATGCGCGGGTTCTGCGGACTGGTAAGGATCAGGGCCGGTTTCATGCCGGACAGTGTTGCCGATCCGGAGCGGATGGCAACCAGAAAACCGTCACGGGAAGCGCCGCCAAGGTTTCGGATTTTCAAGCAATGAGAAAATTCTAGGTTTGACCCCTTTTCGGGGGTGACACGGCACTTGTTGAACGAGGGTCGTTCGGGTATGGTCTATGGCGTTATGGGACATTGGTTTCGATTCATGGGTGTGATGGCGGTTTCGGCGGTGTTCGCCGCAACTGTTTCCGCCGTCAACACGCCGCCGGCGTTTGACCGGTATCAGGTAATTCTCACCCGCAAACCGTTTGGGGCGGCGCCTCCGCCGCCGCCGATGGAGCGACCCCCGCCGCCCAAAGCCGACTCCTTTGCCAAGAGCCTCCGGTTGTCCATGATCATCGAGACCGATGACGGGAGCATGCGGGTCGGGTTCGTGGACAACCGTTCGGGGCGCAGCTACATGTTGCGCGCGGGCGATGCCGAGGACGGGATCGAATTGATTTCGGCCAGTTTTGATGACGAAGAGGCCATCCTGCGCAACGGCGATGAGATGGCGCTGCTCAAGTTGACGTCGGGCGAATTCACCGAGATCGCCCCCTCCGAACAGCAGGGACGCATCGAGGCGGCGCGCAACCGGCCGTCGTACGCCGAGCGCCGTCGCCAACGCATGGAACAGGTGCAGCAGGAGCAGAAACCGATCGAGCCGAAATACACCGGCGAGGAACTGACCAAACACCTGCACGAATACCAGATGGAGGTCATCCGCCAAGGCCTCCCGCCCCTGCCGATTCCCCTCACCCCCGAACAGGACGCCCAATTGGTGGCCGAGGGCTATCTCCCGCCGGTCGACTGACAACCGCGGCGCGGTTGCGGCGAAGGGGCTGTGCGTTCGTTCGCTCGCTCGATCAACCGGAGCGGGTGAACCGCGGATTCCGCTGATAGCGCAGATGGGGAGACGTATTTTTCCGTTCATTCCGTGCAACCAGGAAAGCGGCGTTGGAACCACGGATGAACACGGATCAACACGGATGTAGGAGATCTGGAATACGTCTGAGTCGGTGTTGAAGTGACCGGAGCGACGGTTGTCCAGGGATTGGAACGTCGGATGGCTGTGTTGTCCAGGGACTGGACAATCAGCCGTTGTCGATCCACCAGGCCAGGTCGCGGTAGGCGGCGAGTTGTTCCGAATCCTGGAAGCCGATGGTGATGGAGGCATTGGTGGAGCCGTTGGTCGGCGGCGGCGGGGCGTTGGTCGTGACGCTTTGGCCGATCGACGAGCCGCACAGGGTGGCGAAGAAGGTGTTTTCGACCCAGGTCGCCTGCATCACGCCCTTGCTGGCGTTTACCGCGATGTTGCCGGAGATCAACACGGCATTGCCGGCGGTGGTGGTACCTTCGAGGTTGAAGCTGGCTGAGTTGTCGACGACCGAACCAATGGTTCCGCGGAAGATGATGCCGTTGTTGTCGATGGCTTCGAGCGAGTCCCCGGCCTGGCGGAGGTCGAGGGAGATGACCGCACGGCCGGAATTGGCGGTGACGAAACGGCCGTCGTTGGCGCACGGCCCGGAATCGTACCGGTAGATGCCGCCGACGCTGATGCCGACGGTGCGGGAGGAGCCGTTGGCGCTATCCACGGAGCAGCCGGTGTGGATGGAAAGGGCGAGGATGCCGAGCAGGAGGCCGGCGGCGAAGGCGAGCGAGCGGTTGTTCATAGGCGCGGATTCCACGGTTAACTTGACCGGCAGTGTAGCCAAACGCCGTCCGGACACAAGAGTAGACCTAGACGGGGGGGGATCGTTCAACCACGGAACCCGCGGGGGAGGCGTGCCGCCATGTAGGATCATCGGCGGCCCTTACGGTTCGGTGGAGACGCCGGTGCGGTAGAACAGGTTCGGGGCGTCGTTGGTGAAGCTGAGGACGAGGGCGCCGCCGGAGCCGGCGATGGAACCACCGTGGCGTTGCCAGTGACCCTGGGCGAGGTTGGTCGAGGCATAGAGAGCATACCAGCGACCGGCTACGGTCTGGGGAAAGTCCACATCGAAGGGGCCGGTACCGCGCGGTAGCAGGGCGACCGGCGGCCGCGAATTGCCGTCGAACGGGTTGGTGCCGGCGATCTCCTCCTCGCGGGTGGTGTAGCCGTCGCCGTCGGGATCGCTGTCCGGGCCGAACGAGCGGGTGATGGTGACTTCGTCCTGATAGGTCTCGGCCTGCAGCGGCATGCCGGTCATGGCCATGTCGGTGAAGTACACGTTGCGCTCGAAGCCGCCACCGGCGCTGGCATTAAAAACGCGGACGCGGTCGATTGCGGTTTCGGCGGAGGCGCTGAACGAGCCGGTGAACACGTTGCTTTCGTTGACGGTGAAGCGGTAGGTGTTGGGTCCGACCAGGGTGAAGGTGAGTAGCTGGGTGTCGCCACTCCACGGAAGGCCGGTGGCGCGGCCGAGTTGTTCGTCGTTGATCAGGTAATTGGTGGTGCCGCCGAGGAAGAGGTACTCAAACAGGTTCTGGCCAAACCGGTTCTGGAAGCCGATGCCGACGGCACCGCCGCCTTCAACCCAGTTGTTTTCAAAGCGCACACGGAAGGTGTCGCCCACATTCAAGCGGCCGCGGAACGGGCGCACGGCGGCGGAGAGGCCGCCGTCGGCCCACAGGCCCCAGGCGGTGGCGGCGACGTTCTGGTTCGATTCGTTGTTGGCGATGAAGTGGCCGGAGTTGCCTTCGGCGGTGAGGATCCAGCCGCCGCCCCAGTAGTAGCCGCCCTGGTCGCCGTTCATCCACTGGTTCGAGATGTAGGGGGCGTTGGTCGCGCCGTCCTGAGCGCCGTGGTTCGGGTTCAGCGTGTCGCTGGTGCCGCGGACGCGGAAGATGTTTACGCCTTCGCCGAGGGCCACGTTCAGCGACCAGGCGAAGCCGCCGGCCGGGCGTAGATCCCACCAGCCGGTCAGGGTGTTGGTGAGGATGACGTGGCCGATGATGTTGGCCGAGGAGGTGCCGCCGACCGTGAGGTTGGTCTGGCTGTTCGAGACGACGAGGCTGGACACGGGGTTGGTGATGAAGACGCCGGGTTCGAGCTGGTACACGCAGTCGGCGACGAAGATACGCCAATCGTTGCCGCCGTTGTTATCCCAGACGCGGTTGGTCGCGGGACCGCCGTTGTGGAACACGAAGTCCACTTGCCAGGTGTCGGACGGGATGGTGTAGCGGTTGGTCCACACGCCGGGGCTGGTTTCGCCAAGCGGGATGGATTGGATGTCCTGCCAGTTGTTGCGGCCGACGTAGAGCACGACCGAGGTGGTGTTTTGCAGCACGCCGGCGTTTTCGGTGTAGGTGAATTGCAACGGAACGCAGCCTTGGGGCAGGGAGGGGGTGGTGGTTGCTACGGAGGGGAGGTTGGCGCAATTGGCCACGCCGATGTTCCAATCGCGGCCGAGGTTGTTGTCGTAGATACGGTTGGTCGTCGCACCGTTGTGGAAGACGAAATTAATCGCGCCAGCACCCACCGGGATCGGGTAGGTGGTTTTCCAGGTGCCGGCCTGGTTGGTCATGATGCGGTCTTCGGGGAACTGGAAGCCATTGTAGCCGATGGTGAGCACGATGTTGGTGGCGGAGGCGAGGGGGCCGCCGGCTTGGGTATAGCTGATCTCGACGGGAACGCAGCCGTTGGGGGCGGGCGGATTCACGGTCACGCCGCCGGTCGAGGGCGGCGGGGTTTTCGAG
This sequence comes from uncultured Verrucomicrobiota bacterium, assembly GCA_937894535.1. GTDB lineage: Bacteria > Verrucomicrobiota > Kiritimatiellia > CAIVKH01 > CAIVKH01 > CALMUP01. The sequence goes on along the minus strand of CALBHI010000035.1, from coordinate 6,177 downwards.
AAGACGAGGGTCGCGTACATGCCCATGTTCACGGCGGCCTTGGCGGGGGAACCGGAGGCGGTGACCTGGGTCGGGCCGATGTTCTCAAAGTCGGCGCCATAGCTGGACGAGTCGCTGTTGTAGTGCACGTACCAGGTGCCGGCGCTGGGGAAGGTGATCTCGTAGTTGTTCGCGGTGCGTTTGGTGGCGGAGAGGTTCATCACCACGACGACATCGTCGGAGCCGCCACCGGCATCCCAGCGGACCATGGTCATGACCTTGCCGGCATTGTCGCGGCCGTACACGTTCACGCCGAGACCTTTGAGGCCCTGGGTGCCGCCGAACTTGTTGCGGCGGACGTTGATCAGGTCGGTGTAGGCGCGCACGATACCGGCGTTCTGGTTGGTCAGGCTCCAGCGCAGGGCGGTTTCGGCGCTGAACGTCCAGTCGTCGTTCATCTCCTGCCCTTGGAAGATCATCGGGATGCCGGGGGAGGTCATCACGACCGCGGCGGCGAGCAGGGCGCGTTTGCGGGCCCAGATGCTCTGGGGGTTGCTGCTGTCGATGTCGCGGGGCAGGCGTTTCTTGTTGTTCAGGTCGCCGACGGTGTCGTGCGATTCGCTGAACAGGACGCGCTGGAAACTGGGCCAGGAGGTGATCTTGTCGGCCAGCCAGTTTACATTGCGGTCGGTGTCGTTGGCCTGGGTCACCTGCCACTTGATGTGGTCGTGGAAGGAGACTTCCCACATCGAGTCGTAGTTCAGGTTGTAGTCGAAGGCGTGGTCCTCGGCGATGCGGATCTTGCCGGGGAAGGTCTGGCTGATTTCCCAGTTGATGTCGCGCAGCATCGCTTCGCCTTCGGGCAGGGTGTTTGCGCCGCCGTTGTAGTAGAGGATGTTGAAGACCGAATCCCAGCGGAACCCGTCGACCTTGTACTCCTCGAGGAACATGAAGATCTGGTCGCGGATGAATTGGCGCACTTCGGGGCGGCCGAAGTCGGGGCGGGTATCGCCCCACCAGGTGTAGGCTTTGTTCACGTCGTTGTAGAAATAGATGCCGCCGCGGTTGTTCTGGCTCCAGCCATCGAACTGCCACAACGAGAGGTCGCTCGGTCCGTAGTGGTTGTGCACGACATCGACGAGCACGGCGATGCCGCGGGCGTGGGCGGCCTTCACGAAGCGCTTGAAGGCGTCGGGTCCGCCGAGGGCACTTTCGATGGCGAAGACGTCGGCGGGGTTGTAGCCCCAGCTCTTGTCGGCGGCGAATTCGTTCACCGGCATGACCTTGATCGCGCTGACGCCGAGGTTCTTCACGTGGTCGAGGCGTTCGATCACCTTGTCGAACGAGCTGGGCACCCACGACTCGGCGTTGAAGGTGCCGACGTGCATCTGGTAGATCACCAGGTCGTTGAACCACGGGGTGTTGAAGGAGTGGCCGCTCCAGTCGAAGGCATTCGGATTGTAGATGATCGAATTGCCGCTCGAGTTGGTCACGCGGCGCGAGCGCGGATCGCGGCGGTCAAAACTGTTGTTGATCCGGTATTTGTATTCCTGGCCAACCTGCGCGTTGGGGATGTCCACCGACCAGTAGGGGGTGCTGCCTTCCTTCACCATCGGGGTGGTGGCCCAACCGTTGAACTGCCCCTTCACGCCGACGGCGGTGGCGTTGGGGGCCCAGGTGCGGAAGGTCACGCCGGTGCCGTTGCTGTCGGCGTAGGGCATCGAGCCAAGGCCGGGTCGGCTGGATTGGGCGGCTGTTAAAACGTTTGACGCAAGGAGCGCAAAAAAGGCGATGAAGCAGGTTGCGGCGTTCGTTCGTGTCCTCATGCGGGTCGCCTTTCCAGGTAGATTCGGTTGTTAGCGTCAAAACGCTCTACAAACCATACCCGTCGGGTCGGCGTTGTTAAGGAAATGTTTGGCGCAGGGGGCGGATCAGATGAACGTCCGGATTCGTTCGATCTGCTGGGCGCGGCCGGAGCCGTCGATGGTGACGAGGACGCCCTCGAGGGCGATCTGGTCTTTGGCCATGTCCATCTTGACCGGCATGCCGGTGAGGAACTTGTGGAGGACGGGGGTGACGTCGCGGCCGATGACCGAGTCTTTGGGGCCGGTCATGCCGAGGTCGGTGATGTAGGCGGTGCCTTTGGGGAGGATGGTGTCGTCGGAGGTTTGGACGTGGGTGTGGGTGCCGGCGACAGAGCTGGCGCGGCCTTCGACGTAGCGGCCGAAGGCGATTTTTTCGGAGGTCGCTTCGGCATGGATTTCCACGACGAGGCGCGGGCCGAGTTCGGGGTGCAGTTTCAGCAGGGCATCGAAGGCGCGGAACGGGCAGTCGTAGGGGTCCATAAACACGCGGCCGATGACCTGCACGACGGCGAGTGAGCCTTTGGGGGTGTCGATGCGGACCCAGCCTTTGCCGGGGGCACCGGGGGCGAAGTTCAGCGGGCGGATGATCCGCGGTTCGAGGTCGATGAAGGGGATGAGTTCCTTCTGATCCCAGGCATGGTCGCCGAGGGTGATCACGTCGGCGCCGGCGTCGAGCAGTTCGGTGGCGAGGGCGGGGGTGATGCCGCGGCCGGCGGCGGTGTTTTCGCCGTTCACGATCAGGGCGTCGATCTCGCCGCGTTGCTTCATCGGCACGGCGACCTTCATGAAGGCCTGCCGTCCGGGGGATCCGTTGATATCACCGACATGGAGAATGCGCATGGTCACCATAGAGGACTGAAATGGAGGCCGGGTCAATCCCGATGTTCTTGCCAAAGGGCACGGATCGCCAAGGCCGATGAGTCCGGCTTCGGACGTTGGAATCACGGATGAACACGAATGGACACGGATTCGGAGGGCTTGGTTGCCAGAGTGGCTTCATGGACCCCATCCTGTGGTTCAGATCCGGGTCCACGAGGTACGAACGTGTTGGCATCGACAACCCGGATGCCTGTTAACTTTTCGTCTCGCGTTGCGTTCTTCGCGTCTTCGCGTGAACAACGCTTCAGACGAACGAGCAGATGTATTCGCAGATGCCGGTGTCGACCTTAATGTCGAAGCCGGCGTTGGCGGCGACCTGGAAGTGGGTGCCGGCGCTGTAGGTCTTCCACTCGGTTTCGCCCTTGAGGCGGACGGTGCAGGAGCCGGCGACGATTTCCATGATCTCGGCGGCGGCGGTGCCGAAGTAGAAGGCGCCGGGGTAGATCAGGCCGAGGGTTTTCTTCGTGCCGTCCTTGAAGAGGACGGAGTGGCTGACCACCTTTCCGTCGAAATAGATGTTGGCTTTGGTGATGACGCTGACGTGGTCGAATTGGGCGGGGGTATTCATGCTGTTCTCCTGATATTTTTTCGTGCCTGGGTCATTCTTTCGCGAAGACCGCCTTCGCGCAGAAAAGCTTGCTCAAGATGTCGGATTTGCCGGTCGAGCAGGTAATTGGCCTGGTGGATCAGGCAGATGATGATATTGGCGATGATCTCGGGCGGGCGGGTTTCGATATAGGTCCTATAGGTCTCATAGGACGCATCATGCCGCAAACCGAGGTTGCGCACGAAAAGGGCTTCCTTGCTGCTCTTGTCCCATTGTGGCACGTTGCCAACCCGCAGAAAATCCCGGTAGTCTTCGAGCAATTCTTCCAGGCTGGCCCGGGCGACATTCATCAACTTGATTTCCATCTCCTTGGAGGTTCCTGATACCTGGCTTCCTTCCACGATATTCTGTTTGCCGGACCGCGCGGCTTGAATCATCTGATCAAACGTACGGTCGCGTTTGCTTAGAAACCGGTGGCAAAAGCAGGTGGTAGCTTGAAACACGATCAGGGATTTCTTGTACGACAAAAGCTCCTGGTAGCCGCCATGCGCGGGTATGAATCCCTCTATGTTCATGCCTTCTTCGCCTTGACCAGCACGATGATCGCTGTGGGTATCAAGATCGTCAGCGACAGCAGCTGCCCCTGGCTGAGCCAGCCGAAGTAGGTGATTTCCGGCTCGCGGAAGAATTCGGCGGTGAACCGGAACGCGGCGTAGCCGAGCAGGAATACCGCGCTGCAACGGCCGTTCACCCGGCCCCAGGCGGTGCGGCGGACGAGGAGGAGGAGGAGAAACAGGGCGAGGCCCTCGAGGGCGGCCTGGTAGAGCTGGGACGGGTGGCGGGGCGAAAGCACGCCGCGGTCGATCAGGTCGCGGGTCAGCTCGCCGGTGGGGTCGTCGCCATGGAACAGGCCGGCTTCCTGCGGGAAGATCACCGCCCAGGGCACGGTGGTGATGCGGCCCCAGAGTTCGCCGTTGATGAAGTTGGCAAGGCGTCCGAAGCACAAGCCGATCGGGGCGGCGCAGGCCAGGCCGTCGGTCAGGTGCAGCAGCGGAATGCGCAGCCGGCGCGAGGCGATCCACGCGGCGAGAACGAGGCCGATGATGCCGCCATGGCTGGCCATGCCGCCTTCCCACAAGCGGAAAAGGACCAGCGGGTCGGCGAGGAACTGGCTGAAGTCGTAGAAGAGGATATAGCCGAGGCGTCCGCCAACCATCACCCCGACCACGATGGTGACCAGAAACGATTGCAGGGCCTCGCCGTGCAGGGCAAAGCGGCCCTGGCGGCCCCAGCGGTTCAGCAGCAGGTAGGCGACGACAAAACCGGCGACGTAGGACAGGCCATACCAGCGCACGGCGAGGTTGCCCCAGACCGGCAAAAGGACCGGATCGAGGTTGTGGATGTAATAGCCAGAGCCTTGCATAAGGTGGACTATCATCGGGAAAACGACACGCAGCTCAAGTGTTTAGTGGGGAGGCGGCAACACGCGAATGGTGCGACCGCGGTCACCCCAGCTCCGTAACCAAGGCCTTGATGTCATCCGGCCAGGGGGCCTCGAAGGTCATGGTGGTGCCGGTGCGCGGATGGGTCAGGGTGAGTTTCCAGGCGTGCAGCAGCTGGCGGTCAACCGGAGCGGGGAGGTCGGTGGGGCGTTTGCGGCCGTAGAGTTCGTCGCCGACCACGGGGTGTTTGAGGTGGGCGAGGTGGACGCGGATCTGGTGGGTGCGACCGGTCTCGATGGCGATGCGCAGCAGGGTGACCTTGTCCCATGTTTTCAGCACTTCGTAGTGGCTGACCGCGTCGCGGCCGTGGGGGGCGCGGGTGCTCATCTTCTTCCGGTGGACCGGGTCGCGCCCGATGGTGGTGCGGATGGTTCCGTTGCGGTGGAGGGGCGTTCCCCAGACGAGGGCGAGGTATTCCTTTTTCGTGGCGCGGTTTTTGAATTGCGCGGCGAGGTGGTTCAGCGCGGTTTCGTTTTTCGCGGCGACGAGCACACCGCTGGTGTCCTGGTCGAGGCGGTGAACGATGCCGGGGCGTTTTTCGCCGCCGATCCCGGCGAGGTCATGGCAATGGTGGAGCAGGGCGTTGACGAGGGTGCCGGAGGGATGGCCGGGGGCGGGGTGGACGACGAGGCGCGGGGGTTTGTTGACCACGATCAAGTCGGCGTCCTCATGGAGGATGTCGAGCGGGATGTCCTCGGCGAGCACGTTGGTATCGACCGGCGGGGGCAGGTCGGCCTCGGCGGTATCGCCCTCCTGCATCGTGTAGGAGGCCTTGCGGGGGGTGCCGTTCACGGTGACGTCGCCGTCGCGGATCAGGTCCTGCCAGCGGGCGCGGGACAGGGCGGGGTGGTGGAGGGCCAGCCAGGCATCAAGGCGCATGCGGGTTTCATCGGAGGTGGCGGGACCGATGACCAGGGTTTCGATCATGCCGGCAGCAGGGCGGCGAGGGCCTTGTCGTCCGCCTCCAGGGTTTGCGGGCGGTCCACCGGGTCGTACTTGATCATCCAGGCGCAGAGCGCGACGGTTTTCTCCGCAATGTCGGGTGGGAGTTGCCGGTCGGTGAAGGCCACACGGATGGCCGAGACGTGTTGCAGGGCGGCGCGTTCGTGGGTGCCGCCCTTGACCAGCGGTTCGCCTTTCAGCATGTAGATTAGCAGCATGCCGAGGCTGTAGACGGTGCTGCGCTCGTCTTCGCCGAGTTGCTGGATGCGCTCCGGCGGGAGGTATTCGGGGGTGCCGACGATGGGGTGGCCGGGCTGGTCGGCATCCTCGATGGAGAGGGCGAGGCCGAAATCGATCAGGCAGATCGATTGGTCGCCGCGGATCAGCAGGTTGCCGGGGCTGATATCGCGGTACTGGTATCCTTGGGCGAGGATATGGCGCAGCGCGCCGACCAGTTCGCGCA
>CALBHI010000034.1 GCA_937894535.1 uncultured Verrucomicrobiota bacterium | reverse complement strand
TCCACGTCGGCCGCGGCGCCGGACCGCGCCACCTGTTCCGCCAGTGGTTGGCCCGCGCCTCCAGCCCGACCCGCGGCCGCGACGGCAATATCCACCACGGCGATCTCGCCGCAGGTGTGTACCCGATGATCTCCCACCTCGGCGCGATGTTGTCCGTGGTGACCGGCGGCGTGATGGCCCGGCGTCGCCGCGGTATCCCGTGTGTCGGGTTCGGGTTCATCGGCGACGGCGGGTCGAGCACCGGCGATTTCCACGAGGCCGTGAACTTCGCCGCCGTGTTCGATGTGCCCGTCGTATTCGTCGTCGAGGATAACAAGTTCGCCTACTCGACACCCACCTCCCGCCAGTTCCGCTGCGCAAACCTCGCTGACCGTGCGCCCGGGTACGGTATGGAGGGCCACCGCGCCGACGGCAACGATGCGCTCGCCCTGTTGGACCTGTTCACGCGGATCGTGGCGGATATCCGCGCCAAACCGCGCCCGGTGCTGGTCGCGGTAGACACCATGCGCATGCGCGGCCATGGCGAACACGACGATTTTCGTTACGCTCCGCGTGATCTCCTGGAAACCTACCGGCAACGCGATCCGATCTCGGTCTGCCGCGATGCCCTGCTGGCCGATGGCCGCCTCACGCCGGATCAATGGGTCGCACTCGACGCCTCGATCCGCGCCGAGGTGGATCAGGCCTCGCGCGATGTTGCCGCCGAACCCGCACCCGATCCCCGCACCCTGCTGGAGGGCGTTTATGCCCCGTCGTGACATCACCTACCTGCAAGGTATCCGCGAAGGGCTGCAGCAGGTGATGCGTGGCCATCCGGAAGTCGTGCTGTTCGGCGAAGATGTCGCCGCCTTCGGTGGCGCGTTCAAGATGACCGCCGGTTTTCTGGAGGAGTTCGGCGCGGACCGTGTGTTCGACACCCCGATCGCCGAGTCGGCGATACTCGGTGCCGCCATCGGCATGGCCACCCAGGGATTGAAACCGGTTGTGGAACTCCAGTTCGCCGATTTCGCCACCACCGCGCTCCACCAGCTGCTCAACAATGCGGGCACGCTGCACTACCGCACCGGTGTCCCCGTGCCCATGACCGTGCGCGCCCCCTGCGGCGGTGGCTTCGGCGGTGGTCCCTTCCATTCCGAGGAACTGGAGGCGATCTTTTGCCACATGCCCGGTATCAAGGTCGTTTATCCGGCGTTTCCGTCCGATGCCCGCAGTTTGATCGTGAGCGCCGTGCTGGATCCGAACCCGGTGGTGTTCCTGGAAAACAAATTCCTCTACCGCCACGTAAAGGAAAACGTCGATGCGGACATCACCCCCGTGCCGCTCGGACGGGCCCGGATCTGCCGCGCCGGCACCGACGCGGTGGTGGTCACGTATGGCGCCATGGTGCATGCCGCGATGCGCGCCGCGGACCGGCTTGCGCATACCTCGGGCGACGAGGTCATGGTGCTCGACCTCCGCACGTTAAAGCCGCTCGATACGCAGGCCGTGCTCGCCGCCGTCGCCGCAACCGGTCGGGTGCTGATCCTGCACGAGGCCTGGCGCACCTGCGGGTTCGGCGCGGAACTGGCCGCGCTGATCGCCGAGCAGGCCTTTCATCACCTTGATGCGCCGGTGCGCCGCCTGACCGCGCCCGACAGCCCGGTGCCGTTTGCCCCCGAACTCGAAGCGGCTTATCGCCCGGATGAACACACCGTGAGCGAAGCCTTGCTTGACCTGCTGGAAACCTGAGGTGCTCCGATGAAACAACCAATCATCATGCCGCAGATGGGGCAAAGCGTGGCCGAAGGTTTGATCATCCGCTGGCTGCGCCGCCCCGGTGAACCGGTGAAGGCCGACGAAGTGCTTGTTGAAATCGAAAGTGACAAGATCACCGTTACCGTGGAGAGCCCGTTCGATGGCGTGCTTGATGCGATCATCAAACAACCGGGCCAACATGCGGCTATCGGCGAGGCGATCGGTTTCATCGAAACGACCTCGGAAACCGCCTCGTCGGCACGTCCGCACGGGGCCGGTTGTGCCGAACCACGCCGGGTGGCGGCCGCCTGTGCGTCCGGTGAACCTACGGCAAGCACCGAACCGCCCGCCGATTGGTTGTCGCCGGCGGTGATGCGCCTCGCCCTCGATCACCACCTCAGCCGTGACGACCTCGCTCGCATACCCCGCACCGGCCGCCACGGCCGCCTGACCCGAGCCGATGTGCTGCGCCATCTCGGTCAACTGGCCGGTGCCGTGCCGGATGCTCCGGCCGCGGTCGATGGCGAGGTCGTCCCGATGTCGTCGATCCGCCGCACCATCGCGGACCACATGGTCCAGTCCATCCGCACCAGCGCCCATGTCACCATGGTCCATGCCGTGGACATGACCGCGGTGGCCGCGTTGCGCCGCACCCACAAGGACCGCTTTGCCGCCGCCCACGGCGTGAAACTGACCTATACCGCCGTGCTACTGTTCGTCACCGCCCGCGTACTGCGGGATTTTCCGGTGATCAACGCCTCGGTCCGCGGCAGCGACCTCGTGGTGCACAAGGACATCAACATCGGTTGCGCCGTGGCCCTGCCCGATGAAAGCCTCGTCGTCCCGGTGGTCCACCACGCCGATGCCCGCACCTTCCCCGAGATCGCCCGCGAACTGGATCGCCTGATCGACCTGTCCCGGCACAAGGCCCTGCGCCGCGAGGACATTGCCGGCGGAACCTTCACC
>CALBHI010000033.1 GCA_937894535.1 uncultured Verrucomicrobiota bacterium | reverse complement strand
CAGGATGCCACCCATCGAGTGGGTGACCAGATGAATGCGCGTGCAGGGGGCCAGCGCGGGATCAGCGCGGGCGCGGTCGAGGTAGCTGGTCAGGTTGGAAACCGGACCTGAGCGTGACGGATAGGCTTGGTTGACCACGACGAATCCGGCGTCACGCAAGGCTTCGGCCATCGGCTCCATGCTCCGGGCCGAGCGGGCCAGACCGTGCAGCAGGATCACCCCCTCCGGGGCCGGCTCGGCCAGAGCAATCCCGTTGGTGATCAGCAGGATGAGCAGTCCGGCAACGGCCGGTTTCGCAGCTTTTCGCATCCGAGGATCGTGCGGGCGAATCTGCGACGCGGCAATGAGAAAAGGGGGGTAGGGCCTCGGGTATTCCCCGATGGAACGTGGCGTGTGCCGCCCGATGGGCGGGTATCTCGGCTCCCTTTATCGTGTGGCTTTATAGACCGGATGTCCGTTGGCCGGGGTGGCCGCGGCAGAGGGTCAAAGCAACAAACCAAAAGGACACGCATGAAACGGCAAGCATGGATCGGGGTAGTGGGGATGATGGCGGCGGTAGCGATGGCGGGTGACGAGATCCGGCCGATCAGCAATCCGGTGTTGGTGGACTCGCCCGAGGTCGGTACCTCGGTGCATCCGATTTTCATTCACCAGGCGCATCCCGACAAGCTCGACACCACCGCCGGCAAGGTCCCGGCCGGCGGCGACTTCCAGGTGTATGCCGTGCAGGTGGAGATCAAACTCGCCGACGACCTTTCGTTGATCGCGGTGAAGGATGGCTACATCGACTTCAATCCCGATGAAACCTTGACCAAGACCGATGGCTGGGCTGACCTCGCGGCTGGTCTGAAGTACGTCTTCCTGCGTCAGGAGGGCTTGGTGGCGAGCTTCAAGACGGTCGTGGAAATCCCGGTCGGCGACGATGAGGTGTGGCAGGGCAACGGCGACGGCGCGGTGGACCCGGCGGTGGCCTTCCTGTACCAGACCGGCAAGTGGCAGGTGAACGGCACGATCGGCGGCGTAATCGCGCTGAACGACGAACGCAGCTCGCTGGTGTATGACAGCTGGCATGTGAGCTACGAAGCGGCTCCGAATTTCTTCCCGCTGATCGAGCTGAACCATATCCGGGTGGTGGACGCCGGTGACGGCGGTGCGCGTTTTGACGTGCAGGCCGATGGCGGGGTGCCCTCGATCGCCAAATTCGAAGGCGGCGACCTGGTCAACTTCGGCGCATCCAACTCGAAGGACAACGAGGACTTCGTCTCGCTGGCCGCAGGCGCCCGTTACCGCATCAGCAAGGACATCGATATCGGTGCGGCCTATGAACTGCCGCTGACCGACGAAGAGGCGAGCCTGATGGACTACCGCGTGACGCTGGACCTGGTCTGGCGCCTGTAAGCGGACCAACCGTTTGACGGTTGTGGCACGCGCCCCGGTTTTCCGGGGCGCGTTTTTTTTGTGCCGCGATCACGTGGGCCGGATTGACTTTTCCCCGCCGCAGGTTGAACGTGGCGCCATGCGCACCTGGTTTACATTTCTGGCGGGATTAACCCTGACGGCCTGGGCTGATCCCGTGGTCGTCAACGAGGTGGTCCTCGAGCGGGTCACCTCCGAAAAGGCCACCTTCCGCGTGGTGAAGGTCATCGCGGAGCTGGAGCATCCGTGGGCGGTGGAGTTCCTGCCCGATGGGCGGATGCTGGTGACCGAGCGCCCGGGCCGGCTGTGGCTGCGGGACGGGGGGACGATCCGGGAGGTGCGTGGCCTTCCCGATATCCGCACCGGCGGGCAGGGCGGTCTGCTCGATGTGATCGCCCATCCGCGGTTTGCCGAAAACCAGATTATCTACCTGAGTTACGCCGCGACCTACGGCGACGGCTTCGGCACGCGGATCGCCCGGGCCAAGCTCGAAGGCGAAACCCTCGCGGATTTCACCGTGTTGCTGGAGATGTCGCCGCCCGGTTCGGGGGGGGTGCACTTCGGCAGCCGTTTCGCCTTTGATGCGCAAGGGTATTTGTATGCGACCTTCGGGGAGCGGGGCGACCGCGACAAGTCCCAGCAACTGGATACGCTGCACGGGAAGATCGTCCGGTTGTTGGATGACGGGCGGGTGCCCGAGGACAATCCGTTCACGGGGCGGGCGGGCGCGCGGCCGGAAATCTTTTCGTACGGCCATCGCAATCCGCAGGGCCTGGTGTTTGATCCGGCGACCGGGATCCTGTGGTCGCACGAGCACGGACCGCGCGGCGGTGATGCGTTGCATGTGGTCCGGCCGGGGCGGAATTACGGGTGGCCGCTGGCGACCTACGGGCGCGAATATTTCGGGCCATCGATCGGCGATCCGCCGGACCAGGTCGAGGGTGTGGAACAACCGGTGATCCACTGGACGCCGTCGATCGCGCCGTGCGGCCTGACCGTACTGCATGGCGGACCCTTCAACGGATGGCAGGGCAACCTGTTCGTCGGTGCCTTGGCCGGACAGCAGGTGCGGCGCATCGAACTCGACGGCGAACGGGTCACCCACCAGGAGGTGTTGCTGAAGGACGCTATCGGACGAATCCGCGATGTGGTCGCCGCGCCGGATGGCACGCTATGGATGGCGGTGGATGAAGGGCGTGGCGGGGTTTACCGCATCGAGCCGGTCGCCGACTAAGCGTACCTCGGCCGGTCTAATACGAATGGTCGAGACGCGCGGCGGTGCTGACGCCCACCAGGTGTTTCCGGTACAGCGAGGACGGGCTGGCTATTCCGGTAGTGGCGAACGGGGAGTACCGGACCGGGGTGGCGGTGCACGGCGGGGGAATGACTGGGGTAACCGGGCAAGCCGTGGAGGGCAGCACCACGATGGGCCGGGTCACGTAGCGGACGTGAACCGTGCGGGGGCGTTCGCGTTCGGCCTCGGCGCGGGCAACCCGCTCTTCAAGGTCGCGGATCCGGTCGGCCTGGGCGGTGGCGATGCGCTGTTGTTCCACGTCGCGGCGCGCTTCGGCGGCGGCGAGTTCCATTTCCTCGTGCACGGGAATTTCCGGGTAGGTGCGGGCGAACCGCTGCCAGTAGGCGAGGCGGACCGAGGCGGGTAGGGTGAGGAAGGTCGGATCGCCGAGGCGAGCGAGTTTGGTGGTCCATCCGGTGGCGATACGTGCCTGCGTGCGTTCGGCTTCGACGGCTGCCGCCTGGGCGCGCAACGCGGCTTGCTCCTCGCGGCGGGCCTGGGCGATGGCGGGTGAAACGAGGTCCGCTTCCGTGACCCGGTCGTCCACGAATTTCACCGTTCCGCGTTCGTAGTTCAGCCAGGTGTGGCTGCCCATGCGTATCAGACCGGAGGGAGGGCCGAGGGTGGCCACCACGTCCTGCATCGATTGGCCCGGCACAATATCGGCCGGGATAGGTTGTCCGGTGCAAAGTACCGAAACCGCGAGGATCACCAACCAGTGTGTCGTGTTCATGTGTGTGCTCCTTCCATGATCATACCCGCAGCCATGACGGGTTGGACGAAAAATCGTCGTGCCTATTCAAGCCGCGGCATCCGGCTATTGCCAATACCGGGGGCTTTTCCCATAGTCGGGCGATCACAACACGAGGTTTGTATGGCGTTTACCGAAGCGGACAATCTGGATGAACTGGCCATCGCGGTGCCGGCGGGCGAGGCGGCGCAATATTTCTACGGGGACAACCTGGAGGGGTATTTCGAGGGCGTGACCCACCGGACGGCGGGCGGGTCGGGTTATTGGATCAACGGCACGCCGGTGTTCCGGGACGCGGTGGCCGCGGTGGGTGGCGAGGCGCTGGTGCCGGAGCAGGCGCTGGGTGCGGAGATCCTGCCGTATGCGGTGCGGCACCGGTTCGCCGCGGGCGAGGTCGCGGTGTCGATCCTGCACCGGCAGCGCGCGGTGGCGGTGACCGTGACGCCTCTTCGTCCGGGTGCGGTTGCGTTGGAGTTTTCCTTCGATCCGTGTGTGACGGCGCTGACCGTGCAGCCGAAAGGCGATGTGGCCGGGGTGAGGCTGACGGGTCCGGCGATCGCGGCCGGGGTGGCGGCGACGCGTGCGGTAACGGTTCGCGCCCGCGGGCCGAACCGGTTGGTGGTGCGGGTGAAGGGCCGCGGACCGGTCACGGTGTTCCTCGCGTTGGCCACCACGGCGGCGCAGGCGCGGGCGCGCGCGGTGACGCTGGTGCGGACCGACGGACTGACCGCGCACCGGCGGGCCATCGCCGACGTGGTCGGGCGGAGCCGGATCGTCTCCGACCACGCCGACTACAACCGCGCGGTTGCCTGGGCCAAATTGACCAGTTACTTCCTCGTCACCGAGGAATTCGGCAAGGGCATCTGGGCTGGCTTGCCCTGGTTTAAGAACAATTGGGGGCGCGACACCTTCATCGCCCTGCCGGGCACGTTGCTCGTCTCCGGGATGTTCGACGACGCGCGCGACGTGATCCTCAACTTCCTGCGCTACCAGGACACGCAGCCGGCGTCGCCTACCTACGGTCGGGTGCCGAACCGCGTACAGAGCGCGACCGATATCATCTACAACACCGCCGATGGCACGCCGTGGCTGATCCGCGAGTTGTACGAATACCTCCAGTA
>CALBHI010000032.1 GCA_937894535.1 uncultured Verrucomicrobiota bacterium | reverse complement strand
GCCAGTTCATGAAGATGATCACCCTTGAAAAAGTCCTGCGCTCGCTGCGTGAGGAAGTCTTCGAGGTCAAGGTCCCCGCCCCGATCGCCGACCGCGCCCGCCTGGCCATCCAGCGCATGGTCGAGATCTGCTGACCCCGCCATGACCGACCTCGTACTCGCCACCCTGAACGCGCGGTACAGCCACACCGCCTTCGGGTTGCGGTACCTGATGGCGAACCTCGGCGACCTCGAACCGCGCGCAGCCATGCTGGAATTCGACATCCACCAGCGGCCGATGGATGTCGCCGAAGCCATCCTCGCCCGCCAACCACGTATCGTCGGCCTCGGCGTGTACATCTGGAACGTCGTCCCGATGACCGAGGTCGCCCAGATCCTCAAACGCCTCGCCCCCGACCTGCTCCTCGTGATCGGCGGACCCGAAGTGAGCCACGAACACGAGACCCAGCCGATCTGCGCGATCGCCGACTTCGTGGTCACCGGCGAGGCCGACGAAACCTTCCCGCGCCTGTGCCGCGACCTTCTGGAGGGGCGCCGTCCGGTCAACCGGATGATCTACTCCGGCCCGCCCGACACCACGAAACTCGCGCTGCCCTACCGGCTCTACAGCGATGAGGACATCCGCCACCGCGTCATCTACGTCGAGGCCTCGCGCGGCTGCCCCTTCACCTGCGAGTTCTGCCTGTCCTCGCTCGACCAGCACCTCAATCGCTTTCCGCTGGAAACCTTATTGCCCGCTTTCCAGGACCTGCTCGACCGCGGCGTGCAGGAGTTCAAGTTCGTCGACCGCACCTTCAACCTCAGCGTCCCCTACAGCCTCAAGATCCTCGAATTTTTCCTCGAGCGCTACCGGCCCGGCCTTTTCCTGCATTTCGAGATGATCCCCGACCGGTTGCCCGAACAACTGCGGGAAATCCTGCGTTGCTTCCCGCGCGGGGCGTTGCAGTTCGAAGTCGGCATCCAGACCTTCAACGAGGAGGTGGCCGCGCTGATCAGCCGCAAGCAGAACTACCCGCGCAGCGAGGAGAACATCCGCTGGCTGTTGCAGGAAACCGGGGCGCACATCCACGCCGACCTGATCGTCGGACTCCCCGGCGAGGACCTCGCCAGCACCGGCGTCGGCTTTGACCGCCTGCTCGCCCTCGCCCCGCAGGAGATCCAGGTCAACCCGCTGAAGCGATTGCGCGGCACCCCGATCATCCGCCACGAAGCCGCCTACGGCCTCGTCTTTAATCCGCAACCGCCCTACGAGATTCTCCGCACCGACCGGATCGACTACCCGACCATGCAGGCCCTGCGCCGGTTCGCCCGCTACTGGAACCTTTTCGGCAACAGCGGCCGCTTCCGCGCCACCCTGCCCCTGCTGTGGCGCGGTGGACGGTCACCTTTCCAAACCCTGTGGGCGTTTTTCGGCTGGCTCTACGAAACCCGCGGACAAACCCACGCCCTCGCGCTCGAGGTGCTCGCCGAATCGCTGTGGACCTATCTCACCGCGAAGGACGCACTCGAACCCGCCACCATCGCCCCGCTACTCATCGAGGATTACCAACGCGACGCCGCACGCGACCTCCCGGCCTTCCTCCGTCCCTTCGCCCCCGAAGACCAATGGCGTCCCCGCGCCGAATCCGCCAAACCCAACCGCCTGCTCCGCCAACACCGCCACCAGGCCGCCCCTGCTTCACGCAACGACGACCGGTAAGGCGAGGCGTCCCGCCGAGCCGCTCGTGGCGAACGTCCTATCCAAGCAACGTCCCATTCCATCGGATCGGCAAGGATGCCGATCCCTGCCAACCTACGGT
This sequence comes from uncultured Verrucomicrobiota bacterium, assembly GCA_937894535.1. Lineage (GTDB taxonomy): Bacteria > Verrucomicrobiota > Kiritimatiellia > CAIVKH01 > CAIVKH01 > CALMUP01. The sequence continues at coordinate 7,845 of CALBHI010000032.1, read as the reverse complement.
AGGGTTCACCGTCCCTGATGAACCGATGGCACGGATGCTGCCTCCGAGCCATGCAGCACGCCGCATCAGACTTAGAACATACATAAATGCAGGAACGATGATGATCCCCGCCCCCACCCACACCATGGCCCGTTGCGCTTGACATCACCGCGCTGGTTCCGCTTAGTGGGACCATGGAGCCTACACCGCAACCGGCGCTGCGCCGGCACATTGGTCTCATCGGCCTGACCCTCTACGGCCTCGGCGACATCCTCGGCGCCGGCATCTATGGACTGGTCGGCAAGGCGGCCGGCCAGATGGGCAATGCGGTCTGGCTGGCCTTCCTCGCCAGCATGGTCGCGGCGGGCTTCACCGGCCTCTCCTACGCCGCCGTGGGCAGCCGTCACCCGCGCGCCGGCGGCGCGGCCTACGTCACCGCCCGCGCGTTCCGCCTGACCGGACTCGCCTACCTGGTCGGCCTCGCCACCATGGCCTCGGGGCTGACCTCGATGGCCACGGCCAGCCGCGTGTTCGCCGGCTACCTGCAAGGCATGCTGCCCGGGGTCAGCTACGACCTGCTCACCGTCGGCTTCGCCACCGTCATCACCGCCATCGTCCTCTACGGCATCCGCGAAACCATCGCCACCAATGCGCTCTGCACCGTGATCGAGGTCTCCGGCCTGCTGCTGATCATCGTCTTCGGCGTGTCGTTCATCGGCTCGGTGAACTACCTCGACGCGGTGACCGTGGACAATGCGGCGGGAGTGATCACCCCGGGCCTGATCCTCGGCGGCGCGGTGCTGACCTTCTATTCGTTCATCGGCTTCGAGGACATGCTGAACGTCAGCGAGGAAGTGAAAAATCCGGTGAAGGTCCTGCCCCGCGCGCTGATCCTTGCCGTGGTCGGCGCCTCGGCCATCTACATCACGGTCAGCCTGATCGCGGTGTCGGTCATCCCCGCCGCCGACCTCGCCACCTCGAAACAGCCGCTGGTCGACGTGGTGCGCGTGGCCGTCCCGTGGTTCCCGCCGCGCCTGTTCTCGTTCATCGCCCTGTTTGCGGTCAGCAACACCGCGCTGCTGAACTTCGTCATGGCCTCGCGCCTGCTCTACGGCATGGCCCGGCAACGCCTGCTCCCCTCCGTACTGGGCCGGGTGCATGCCCGTACCGCCACCCCGCACGTGGCCATCTTCGTGCTCTACGGGCTGCTGCTGACCCTGGCGCTGTCCGGCGACATCGCCCAACTGGCCCGCGCGACGAGCATCCTGTTGCTGTCGTGTTTCGTGGTGGTCAATGCCGCGCTGCTCGTGCTCAAACGCCGCGAACCGGCCGCTGAGGGCGTCTTTGATGTCCCGGCCTTCGTGCCGGTCGCCGGGGCGATGATCTGCCTGGCCATGCTGTCGCAAGCGCGCCAACCCGAACTGATCACCGCGGGCATCATCCTCGGCGTGATCGGGGTGCTGTACCTTGTGCTGCGGCCGGATCCGAAGGCCGTCGAGCAGATGGAGTAGCGGAGCGGATCAGATCCGGTCGGGCGTCTCGATGCCGAGCAGATTCAGGCCCGTACGCAACGTCCGATCCACCAGGCCGCACAAACGGATGCGGCTTTCACGCACCCCTTCGTCCGCCTTCAGGAACGGGACGTTCTGGTAGAAGCGGCTGTAGAGCTGGGCCAGCTCGAACAGGTAGTCGGCCAGCAGGTTCGGGCGGAACTGATTGGCCGCCCGGCCGAGGACATCGGCAAAGCGCAGCAGCCGGTTGGCCAGCAGGCGTTCCACTGGCTCGTTCAACACGATCGGATATGTCTCGAAACGACCCTCCGGGAACCGCTCGCGGTACTTGTCCTTCACGCTGGCCACCCGGGCGCAGGCGTATTGCAGGTACGGGGCCGAGTTGCCTTCAAGCGCCAAGGCCTTTTCCCAGGTGAAGGTGATCATGCTCTGCGGATTCTGGCTGAGATCGGCGTATTTCACCGCGCCGATGCCGACCGCACGCGCGACCTCGCGCTGCTGGGCCTCGGGCATGTCCGGGCTCGACTGCTTCACCATCTCCAGCGCCCGCGCTTCGGCCTCGTCGAGCAAGCGTTCCAGCTTGATCACGTTGCCCTGGCGGGTCGAGAAGGTGCCCTCGGGCAGGCGCATCAGGCCGAACCAGATGTGCTCCAGCCGCGTGGTCACGCCGATCTTGCGGCACACCGTGAAGAACTGCTTGAAGTGCAACTGCTGGCGGTCGTCGGTCACGTAGAGGACACGGTCCGGCGCGAATTCCTTCACGCGCGACAGCACGGTGGCGATGTCGGTGGTGGCGTAGTTGAAGCCGCCATCCGATTTCCGCACAATGCACACCGGCAACTTTTCCGCCTCGAGGTTCACCACCAGCGCGCCGTCGCTCTCCTCCACCAGCCCGTGCTGCTGCAGCAAGGCCAGCACCGATGGCAGGTCGGCATCGTAGAAACTTTCGCCACGGGTCAGGTCGAAGGCCACGCCGAGACGGCGGTAGATGCGGTCGAATTCCTTCAGGCTGATCTCGACGAACGACGACCACAAGCGGCGGTTCTCCTCGTCGCCGCGCTGCAATTTCACCAACTCGGCGCGGGCCTGGTTCATCCACGCCTCGTCCTGCTTCGCCTTGTTGTAGCTCTCCACGTAGCAGCGCTCGAGCTCGTGGACCGGCTCGGTGGCCAGCGCCTCGTCGTTGCGGAAATGGCGGTACCCGAGGATCAGCACACCGAACTGGGTGCCCCAGTCGCCGAGATGGTTGTCGGCGATGACCCGGTGGCCGAGGTGACGGAACATGCGGTCCAGCGCATTGCCGATCACCGTCGAGCGGATGTGGGCGATGTGCATCGGCTTGGCGATGTTCGGGCTCGAGTAGTCGATGATGATCGTCTCCGGCGTTGAAGCCGCAGGCACCCCGATACGCGGATCGCGGTCCATCGCCTCCAGCCGCGCCGCCACCCAGGCATCGGCCAGCGTGATGTTGATGTACCCGGGACCGGCGATGTCCAACTTCGCGATCATCTCCGGGCGGGTGCAGGTGTCCACGAACTGCTGGCTGATCGCCCGCGGGGCCTTGCCCAGTTGCTTGGCCAGACCCAGCGCCGCGTTGCACTGGTAATCGCCGAACTGGTCGTTCGTCGCCACCACCACCTCGACCGGGGCGCCTACCGGAAGATCGGGGAAAATCCTAAAAAACTCCCCGCGTGCCCACTCGGTTAACTGCTGCTCCATCGTCAGATTCATGTTCATACCTTCCGGAAACGGGGAAACTTGCGCAAAATCGGTAACATTTTTCTAATTCTTTTAGGGCTTACACCGGCAGGAAAAACGTTATGATAAATGCTTGAAATAGCGGACTGGATGTGTACATTCCGCGACTTAAATCATGGGACATCGCAAATGTCAAAGCGACATTAACAGACAGGAGTATTTACCATGGCAAAGAGCACTGCAGCGAAGAGCGTGAAGAAAGAAACCGTGAAGCCCGCCGCCCCGGCCAAGGCCGCCCCGAAGGCCAAGGCGCCCGCCAAGCCGGTTGAAGCGACCAAGCCGGCCGCCGCCGCCAAGCCGGTTGCGGCTGCGAAGCCCGCCGCCCCGGCCAAGTCCGCCGCCAAGACCATCTCGGCGCAGGAACGCTACCACATGATCGACGAGGCCGCCTACTACCGCGCCGAGAAGAGCGGTTTCCAGGTCGACCCGCACGCGAACTGGGTGGCCGCCGAGAAGGAAATCGACGAGCTGCTGGCCAAGCAGAACATCAAGGTCGGTTAAGTCCGCTTCGCAGGCATCTGCGAAACCCGTGATACTGGACAGGCATGCCCTCGTGGCATGCCTGTTTCTTTTTCCGCATTCCGGCCAGGTCGAGCCGATCGGCGATCCGGAAAATGACTTGTCCGTGATCCGGGGCCGATGGATACTGCCACGCGAGCCGAGATCTTCGGCCGAATTCACGCGAATGGATCAAGGAGTGATGGCATGGAAGCGGTGAAGGAATGGATCAACCTGGTGGACGGCATCGTCGCGGCCGTCCTGGTCCTCGGCCTGTTCGGCGGGGTACGGCGTGGTCTTTCCGGCGAACTGCTGCGCATCATCACCATCGTCATCGCCCTGCTGGTCGGCTGGTATGGCGCGGATACCGGGGCGGCGTGGCTGGATGATCACACCGAACTCCCCCCCGATGATGCCCGTGTCGTCGCGCTACTCGGCCTGATTGTGGGCACCTACGTGGTACTCGGCATCGTGCGCCATGTGTTTCGCATCATCCTCGACTTCTCGTTTCGTGGTCGGCTGGAGATCCTCGGCGGCGGGTTCCTCGGCCTCCTGCGGGCTTCGGTGTTCAGTGCGATGGCGCTGGTCGGGGCCTCGCTGGTTCCCTCGCCCGCCGTTGATGCCGCCCTGCATGCTTCGCGGTCCGGCACCTGGGCGATTGATCACCTGACCCCGGCCTACCTCTCGTGGGCGGAACAGCATCCGGGCTTGAAACTCCCCACCCGGGAACAACCGGTCCCGGATATCGAATTGCCTGACTTCCCGGTCGATGCACCAGCCATCGAGACCGTGATCGAATCCAAGCCCCTCGGTCCGCTGATCGATTCGACCGACGAATTCCTGGAGGAGTAGCGGCATGCCGCCCCCGGACTTCAAGGCGGTCATCGAGACGATCCGCGACCACAACGAGATCACCGAGGTCATCGGCTCCTACGTGCAGCTCAAACGCGCCGGCGCGTCGTTCAAGGCCTGCTGCCCGTTCCACAAGGAGAAGACCCCGTCGTTCCATGTCAATCCGACCCGCCAATCCTTCCACTGCTTCGGCTGTGGCGCCGGCGGCGACGTCTTCAACTTCGTCATGCGCTATGAAAGCCTCGACTTCATGGCCGCCGCGAAATTCCTAGCCCAGCGCGCCAACCTCGACGTGGCCTTCGAGAGCGATCGTCCCGGTTCCTCCGCCCCCGCCTCGGTGAAGGAGGAGCAGTACCGTCTGCACACCCACCTGCGCGATTGGTACCAACGGTGCCTGCGCGAAAGCCCGCAGGCGGAAACCGCGCGCGCCTACCTCACCGAACGCGCCCTGGAGGGTGAGGCCGCCGAGACCTTCGGCATCGGCTATGCCCCGGGCCGCAACATGGACTGGCCGTCCTGGGCCGCCAAACGTTCGTTCACCATGGACCACCTCGTCACCGCCGGCGTGGTGCTGCGCAACGACCACGGGGGCTGGTACGACCGGTTCGCCGACCGGCTGATGTTCCCGATCCACGACGAGTCGGGCCGGGTGATCGGCTTCAGCGGACGCATCCTGCCCGGCGACCCCCGCGATGCGAAGTACGTCAACAGCCCGGAAACCCCGTTATTCACCAAAAGCCGGGTGATCTACGCCCTGCACCTCGCCAAACGCGAGATCCTCGACCAACGCGAAGCGATCATCTGCGAGGGACAGATCGACGTCATCCGCTGCCATCTCGCCGGGGTGAAGAACGCCGTCGCCGCCCAGGGCACGGCGATCACCGAGGACCATGCGCGCATCCTCAAACGCTTCACCGATTCGGTGCGCCTCGTGCTGGACTCCGACAACGCCGGGAAAAAAGCGGCGATGCGCTCCGCCGATGTCCTCGTCGCCGCCGGCCTGAACGTCCGCATTGCCAGCCTGCCCGAGGGCGATGACCCCGACTCGTTGATCCGCCGTGCCGGCGCCCCGGCCCTGCACGCGGCCATCGACACCGCCGTGCCGGAAATCGACTTCATCATCGACACCCTGCTCGCCGCCGAACCGGTCCAGGACGACGGCGCCATCCGCCGCACCGCCCGCGTCGTCCTCGAAACCATCGCTCAGGTCCCTTCGGAATTGCGCCGCAACCAGATGATCCAGAGCGCCGCCGCCCGCTTCGGTCGCCCCCCGCATGTGCTCGCCTCGGAACTGCGCCAGATGGAACGCCGCCGCACCCGGGGCGACCGCAACGATCCCGGCGACGAGCCACCGGCCTCCCCGACCGCGCCGACCCAGCATCCCCGCGAGGAACTTGAAGTGGTGCGCCTGCTCATCCACTACCCGCTCAGCGCCACCTACCTGGCCGACTACGTCGAACCGCGCCACTTCCAGAGCAGCACCTGCCGCCTGCTCTTCGAGGCCCTGGTCGGACGGTCCGCCGACCTCCATCTCGATGTCATGGCCGAACTGCCCGCCGAGGATAATGAGGCCCGTCGTATCGCCGCCATGTTGATGGCCGAGGACCGCTTTGTCGGCGATGAGCTCAGCCTCGAAAAGATCGCCCGCGAAGTGATCATCGCCCTACGCCGCAAGACCTTCGAACTCGACCGCCGCCACCTGGAAGCCCGCCGACGGACCACCACCGGCGAGGAGGCCCGGAACCTCGACCTCGAAATCGCCGAAATTACCCTCCACCTGCACACCCTCCGGTCCGGCTGGGAGAAGGCCCGTCCCATGCTCGACCTCCACCGCAGCCTGAATCCCCCCCTTTAGCCCGCCCGGGACCCCCAATTCTTAGGCTTGACCAACTCCCCGGGTTTTCACATAAATCTTGCCCTTCGTTCCTATAATTAGGTGAAGTCTATTCATTTGTAGCGAAAACCATGGCTAAATCGACACCCGCAGCAAAAAAGACGGCAAAAGCAGAACCGGCAAAACCGGCTGCCAAAGCCAAATCCACCCCCGCAAAGCCCGCCAAGGCACAAGAAGCGGAATTGTCCGCGTCGGCCAAAGGCCGCAAGGACGCCGCCGCCGAGGCCCAGGCCCAGGGCGGGGATATGAAGCTCGAGGTGAGCCGCTCCGAGCGCAACGCCAAGATCAACGAACTGGTGAAGCTCGCCCGCGAGCAGGGTTACATCACCTACGACGATATCAACGAGGCCATGCCGGAAAGCGTGGTCAGCCCCGAAGAATTCGAAGGCATCCTGATCCTGCTGAAGGGCATGGACATCGAGGTAACCGAAAACGCCCCCGATGATGCCGGCAAGGACACGGAAAAGGAAGAACGCGCCAAACCCGGTTCCCGCGTCGATGTCCTCGACGACCCGGTGCGCATGTACCTGAAGCAGATGGGCCAGGTTCCCCTGCTGACCCGGGAACAGGAAGTCGAAATCTCGATGCGCATCGAGGAGGCGGAAATCAACGCCCGCCACCTGTTCGGCATCTTCGGCTTCTCGACCCACGCCTACCTCGCCGTGCTGCTCCGCCTCGAGGAATCGAAGGAACGCTTTGACCGCATCATCAGCGACAAGCACGTCGACTCGCGCGAACGCTACATGAAGAACCTTCCGAAGCTGCGCAAGGCCATCGAGAAGGAACATGCCAACGTCGGCAAGAAGTTTGCCGAATGGCGCAAGACCCTGAACGGCGTCAAGGCCGTGCGCGAGCGCAAACGCAAGGAGTTCGACAAGGCACGCGGCAAACTCGCCGACCTTCTGGACGAACTGTTCTTCAAGCAGAAGGCCATCGAGGACTTCGTCACCTCGGCCGATGAACGGTATCAGTTGCTGCGCCAACACCGCAACGCCCTGACCAAGGCCGACCACTCGAAGGCCAAGAACGCCGCCGAACTCAGCCGCGATATCAAGAAGAAGATCGTCCAATTCGAGGACGAGGAACGTATGCTGGTCGAGGAGTTCGAGAACCATTACCGCGACCTGAAGACCTGGCTGCGCAAAGGACTGCGCGCGAAGAGCGAGATGGTCGAGGCGAACCTGCGCCTGGTGATCTCCATCGCCAAGAAGTACACCAACCGCGGCCTGTCCTTCCTTGACCTGATCCAGGAAGGCAACATGGGCCTGATGAAGGCGGTCGAGAAGTTCGAATACCGCCGCGGCTACAAGTTCAGCACCTATGCCACCTGGTGGATCCGCCAGGCCATCACCC
>CALBHI010000031.1 GCA_937894535.1 uncultured Verrucomicrobiota bacterium | reverse complement strand
AAACTGAATCTTCCCGCCGGCGTTGACATCACCATTAAAATCTGAGGCTGGTCATGCAAGGTTTAATCGGAAAAAAATTGGGTATGACGCAGGTGTATGATGCCAACGGGCATCATATCCCGGTCACGGTCATCGAGGTCGGCCCCTGTGTGGTGCTGCAACGCAAGATCACCGCGCGTGACGGGTACGAAGCCGTGCAGGTCGGTTACCTCGACCAGAAGCCGCAGCGCGTGAACAAGCCGCAGTCCGGCCATTTCAAGAAGGCCGGGGTCACGCCCAAGAAGATCGTCAAGGAATTCCGGGTTGATGCGGCCAATGCCGCCAAGGAAGGTGATACCCTCACCGCTGAAATCCTGGAAGGCGTGACCTACGTTGATGTGCTCGGAACGACGAAGGGTCAAGGTTTCCAGGGTGTCATGAAACGCCACGGAATGGCCGGTCAGCCTGCCGCCCACGGTCACACCATGCACCGCCGTCCCGGGTCCATTGGTATGCGCACGACCCCGGGCCGTATTTTCAAGAACAAGCGCCTTCCTGGCCACATGGGCCATGTGAATATCACCATGCCGAACCTCAAGGTCGTTCAATTGCGCAAGGAGGATCACGCGATCCTTGTGCACGGTGCGGTTCCCGGACCGACTGGAACGATTGTTGTGGTCCGCAAGGCCCTGAAGAAAGGTTGAACCTGATGAGCACGTTAACCATCACCAATCTCGAAGGCCAGTCGGTCGGCAGCGTCGCGTTGCCGGCTCATCTGGTTGACACCACCCGCGGTGGCCAGGTTGTTCGCGACGCGATTGTCGCCTACCACGCCAACCAGCGCCAGGGTAACGCCAGCACCAAGACCAAGGGTGAAGTTGCCGGTAACGGCCAGAAGCCTTGGCGTCAGAAGGGCACGGGTAATGCCCGTGCCGGTTACCGCCAATCGCCGATCTGGCGTGGTGGTGGTGTGGTATTCGGCCCCAAGCCGCGTTGCCACAACCGCGATCTGAACCGCAAGATGTTGCGCCTCGCTTTTGCCCGCATTTTTGCTGACCGGGTATCCCAGCAGGCGGTCACGGTGGTCGAATCGCTGACGGTCGCTGACGCCAAAACGAAGAATTTCGTCCAGTTGCTCAAGAAACTCGGCCTGGCCAAGGGTGTGCTGATCGTGGTGGATGACCCCGACAACAATCTGTTGCTCGCCGCACGCAACATTCCGGGGGTGGAAGTCGCCCGGGCCAGCCATGTCAACGTGTATCAAGTCGCCCGCTATCCGCGTTTGCTGATCACCAAGGCCGCCTTGGGTGTGATCGAGCAGCGCACCGCCGGGTCCAAGGAAGCCGCTCAATGAAATCCACGCTTGCCATTATCAAGAAAGTGATGCTGACCGAAAAGGGAACCCGTATGAGTACGGACCTCAATCAGTATCTGTTCAATGTGCATCCCGACGCCAACAAGATTGAGATCAAGAAGGCGATCGAGGAGATGTTCAAAGTCGGCGTTGTCCGTGTGAACACGATGAACCGCCTGGGCAAGATGAAGCGTGACCGCCGCTCCCGGATGGGCCGTCGCGCCTCGGTGAAACGGGCCGTGGTTACGCTCAAATCCGGCGACAAGATTGAGCTTACCTGAGGAATTGAATCATGCCGCTTAAGCAACACAATCCCTATACCGCATCCCAGCGTTTTACCGTTCTGCCCGACTTCTCGGAAATCACCCGGGGCAAACCGGAAAAATCGCTGACCCGCAAGAAGAAGAAATCCGGTGGGCGGAATGCCTACGGCCGGTTGACGGTCCGTCACCGTGGTGGCGGCCACAAACAGCGTTACCGCGTTATTGACTTCAAGCGCGAGAAGTTCGGACTTCCCGCCAAAGTCGCGGAAATTGAATATGATCCGAACCGCTCGGCCCGCATCGCCCTTCTGCATTACGCCGATGGCGAGAAACGCTACATTTTGGCCCCGATTGGTTTGGAAGTCGGTCAGAGTTTGATGTCCGGGCCCACCGCCGAACCGAAGGTTGGCAATGCCTTGCCGCTGGCGAATATCCCACTCAGCCTGCCGGTCCATAACATTGAGTTGGTACCTGGCAAGGGCGGGCAGATGGTCCGGGGTGCCGGTATGGGTGCCCAGATCATGGCGCGTGAAGCCGGTATGGCCCAGATCAAGTTGCCCTCCGGTGAAATTCGCCTGATCAATGAACGGTGTGTGGCAACGGTTGGCCAGGTCGGCAATACCGAGCACCAGAATGTTTCGCTTGGCAAAGCTGGTCGCAAGCGCTGGTTGGGTATTCGTCCCACCGTTCGCGGTGTTGCCATGAACCCGGTTGACCACGTCATGGGTGGTGGCGAAGGGCGTGCCTCGGGTGGTTTGGCCCGCTCCCCGTGGGGCCAGTTGGCCAAGGGCAAGAAGACCCGCCAGAAACGCAAGACCTCGGGTCGCTTCATCATTCAACGGAGAAAGTAATCGATGTCACGTTCACTTAAGAAGGGCCCGTTCGTAGAGGAAAAATTGATCAAAAAGGTTGAGAAGCTCAACCTCAGCGGCGTCAAGCGCCCGATCAAGACGTGGTCGCGCCGGTCGATGATTATCCCCGATTTTGTGGGACACACCTTTTCGGTTCATAACGGCAAGACGTTTAACACGGTGTTCGTAACGGAAAACATGGTCGGACATCGGTTGGGTGAGTTCTCGCCGACCCGCACGTTCCGCCGTCATGGTACCGCGACGGATAAGACCATTACCTTGAAGTAACGGACGGATCATGGGTCATACCTCGGCAAGGCTGGTTTGCGGACTGGCGTTGGTGATGGTGATGGCCTCCAGTGGCGACTGGTCAAGCGCACGGGGAGGGCAGCCGTCCCCGAAACCCAGCGATGGGGAAACGGCTGAAATGTTGATTTTTCTGCAGCAGGAGAATCAACGGCTGGTCAGTCAGGTCACCAACCTGTCCCGGCAGGTCATGTTGCTTGAGTTGAAGTTGGCGGAAACCAGGGTCCAGCTGGACATGGGAATCGCCGGTACAGTCGAGCGGGCTCCGGTTGGGTCGCCCAAAGCGATGGCCGTTGCGCCCGAGGTCATGTCGGACCCGGCTCGTTTGCAGGTAGTCGACGTGAACCGGGAGATGATGGTGGCCGTGGTGAGCGGCGGAATTCGCTCTGGCATGAAGCCGGGCATGCGGTTCTCGGTCGTTCGTGGAAACGATGTGTTGGCGGTGATACGGATATCGGATGTCCGGGAACGTATTGCCGGCGGATTGATTGAATGGAATGAACGTATGCCGTTTCCCGAAGCGGGGGATCGGTTGGTTTTACGAAGTACGCAGGATGGATGAGGTAAACATGGAAGTCGTGGCTATAACTAAAGATGCTCGGGTTTCACCGACCAAAATTCGCGATATGGCGCGTGCGATCCAGGGTCGTTCCGCATCGGATGCCTTGAAGATCACCCTCTTCAGCGAACGCAAAGCGGGTCTTTACATCGGCAAGACCCTCAAGTCCGCGATTGCCAATGCGGAAAACAACAATGGTCTTTCCGCGGATGATTTGGTCGTGAAGTCGGCGATTGTCGACCAGGGCCACATGATGAAGCGTTTCCAGCCCCGTGCGCGCGGAAGTGCGGGTCCTATCCAGAAAAAAATGAGTCACATCAAGATTGTATTGACGGATAACAAAACCGCCGCAGAATAAGCGATTTTCGTTTTCCGAAAGGAGCATGACTTGGGACAGAAAGTAAATCCAAATGGTTTGCGGGTAGCCGTCAACAAGGATTGGCGTTCCCGCTGGTTTGCCAGCAAGAAGGAATTCGGCGATCTCCTCCACGAGGACATCGAGATCCGCAAGATGGTCAAGAGCCGTCTCAAGGATGCCGCGGTTCCGGAAGTCGTGATCGAGCGTTATGCCAACCGCGCCCGAATTACGGTCTTCACTGCCCGGCCCGGTATTGTCATCGGTCGTAAAGGCCAGGACATTGAGAAGCTCAAGGAGGAGATCTCCAAGAAGACCGGCAAGGAAATCTATGTTGAAATCCGCGAAGTGAAGGATCCCGACACCACGGCTCAACTGGTCGCCGAGAATATCGCCGTCCAGCTGGAACGCCGTGTCTCGTTCCGCCGCGCCCTCAAGCGCGCGGTACAATTGTCGATGGACCTCGGCGCGCTGGGTATCAAAGTCCGCGTCGCTGGCCGCCTCGGCGGAGCTGAACTGGCCCGTACCGAAGGCTACAAGGAAGGCAAGGTTCCGCTGCATACCCTGCGCGCGAACATTCAGTATGGTTTTACCGAGGCGCGCACCGTGGCCGGTTGTATCGGCGTGAAGGTGTGGATCTGCCGCAAAAACGAAGAACCTGTTGTGAAGGAGCAGACTCATGCCACTTATGCCTAAGCGGGTCAAGTACCGCAAAGTCCAACGTGGTTCGCGCAAGGGGAACGCCACCTCCTGCAACACCCTCGCCTTTGGTGAATATGGAATCCAGTCGCTGGGTCGTGCCTGGATCACCAATATCCAGATCGAAGCCTGCCGTGTCGCGGTCAGCCGCGCCATGAAACGCAAAGGCAAACTCTGGGTCCGGATCTATCCCGACAAGCCTTATACCAAAAAGCCCTTGGAAGTCCGCCAGGGCAAAGGCAAGGGACCGGTTGAGGGATGGGTTGCCGTGGTTCGCCCCGGCACCATGATCTTCGAACTTGATGGTATTCCGGAAGCCTTGGCCCGCGAGGCGTTTCGTCTGGCCGCAAGCAAAATGCCAATCGCCACCCGTTTCGTGACGCGAGGTCTGTAATGAAAAAAGCCGCAACCATCCGGGAATCGACCGATGCCGAACTGCAGCAACAGCTGCAGGATGCCCGCACCGAGTTCGTGAACCTGAAAATTCAACAATCAACCGGCCGGCTGGAAAAGCCGTCCCGCATCCGTGAATTGCGCCGCAACATCGCCCGCATCAACACGGTTGTGCGCGAAAAGCAGCTGAGCAAGGGGTAATAGGTAATGACTGAGGCAGTTCAACGTGGTGTTCGCAAGAGCCGCACCGGTGTGGTAACCAGCGACAAGATGGACAAGACCATTGTCGTTGCCGTGACCGACCGGTTTCGGCATCCGGTGTATGGCAAAACCGTTACCCGGGTTAAGAAATTTCACGCGCATGACGAGCGCAATGAGGCGCATCTGGGCGACAAGGTTCGCATTGTCGAAACCCGCCCGATCAGCCGCCAGAAGAACTGGCGTCTGGTTGAGATCGTCCATAAATCGGTGCGAGGTGCCGAATGATTACCAAGCAGACCCGTCTTGAAGTAGCCGACAATACCGGCGCGCGTTCCCTGATGTGCATCCATGTGCTGGGGCAACGCAAGACCTTTGCCCGCATTGGTGACATCATCAAGGTCAGCGTGAAGGAAGCGATTCCCACCGGTATGGTCAAGAAGGGCGAGGTTCACAGCGCCTTGATTGTCCGCACCCGCCAGACCATCAGTCGTGCCGATGGATCGAAATTGAAATTCGACCACAACGCGGCCGTGATCATCGATGCCGATAAGAACCCCAAGGGTACCCGCATCTTTGGTCCGGTGGCTCGCGAACTGCGCGACAAGAATTTCATGAAGGTCATTTCCCTGGCTCCTGAGGTGCTCTAATGAAGACTGTCACCCGCAAGCCCCATGTCCACGTTCGCCGTGGTGATATCGTCGTCGCCATTGCCGGTGATGATGCTGCCGGCGGCAAGTCCGGCAAGGTCCTCCGGGTCTTTCCGGAAAAGGGACGCGCCGTTGTCGAAGGATTGAATTTCGTCAAAAAGCACATGCGCAAGACCCAGGACAATCCCGAAGGCGGCATTGTCGAGAAGGAAGGGACCATTGCCCTGTCCAACTTGCGTGTGGTCGAACGTTCGAAAGATAAACCCGGCCGCAAGCAGGCCTAAAGCGCCGGTATAGAGAGCACGCATATGGTAGCCCCAACAATTATTCCCAGCCTCCGCGAGCGATACAAGTCGGAGATCCGTCCTGCGCTTCAGAAAGCGTTGAACATCAGCAATCCGATGGACATCCCCGGATTGAAGAAGGTCGTCATCAACATGAGTGTCAACACCTCGGTTGACAAGGACCAGTTCAAGTTGATGACCGATGAACTGACCAAAATCGCCGGTCAGAAGCCGGTGGTCACCAACGCCCGCAAGAGCATTTCGAACTTCAAGCTGCGCGAGCACATGCCCATCGGGGCCAAAGTCACGTTGCGCGGTCAGTTGATGTACGAGTTCCTCGAGCGCTTGCTGTACGTGGTGCTGCCGCGTATCCGCGACTTCCGCGGCGTTTCCCGCAAGGCCTTCGACGGCAAAGGGAATTACACCCTGGGCCTGACCGAGCAGACGCTGTTCCCGGAGATTGATCCGGACCGGGTCAAACGGACTCAGGGTATGGATATCACCATCGTCACCTCGGCCAAGAGCAACGAGGCGGCGCTGGAGTTGCTCAAATTGCTCGGAGTGCCGTTTGAGCGCTAATTTCTGGAGGAACCACCTTGGCCAAAACATCCCTAGTTGTTAAAGCTTCCCGTCCGCCGAAGTTCTCTTCGCGCGGTTACAACCGTTGCCGTAATTGCGGCCGTCCCCGCGCCTACATCCGCAAGTTCCAGTTGTGCCGTATTTGCTTCCGCGAATTGGCGCTGGAAGGAAAAATCCCCGGCGTGGTCAAGGCGAGCTGGTAAGCAGGAGTTCACGTATGAGTCTTAATGATCCTATTTCTGATATGCTTACCCGTGTGCGCAATGCCGCCTCGGCTGGCCATGCAACCGTGGATGTCCCGCATTCGCGCCTGAAGGCCGAGATCGCCCGGATTCTTACCCGTGAGGGTTTTGTCGCCGGTTATTCGATTGAGCAGGTTGAAACGCGCAGCTACATCCGCCTTACCCTGAAGTATGGCCGTGGTGAAAAGGCCGTGATCCGCGGTTTGAGCCGAATCAGCAAGCCTGGTTTGCGCAAGTACGTCGGATCCGGCGAACTTCCGAAGGTATTCGGTGGTATCGGGGTGGCCATTCTTAGCACATCCCGCGGTCTGCTGACCGACAAGGAAGCACGCCGCTCGAAGATCGGTGGCGAAGTCATTTGTTACGTTTGGTGAGGTTTTTATGTCGCGTATTGGCAAAAAAGCAGTGACTGTTCCCGCCGGGGTGACCCTCGGGGTGGACGGCAATCAGATCAAGGCCAAGGGCCCGAAGGGCGAATTGGTCATGACCTTTCCCGCGGAAGTCTCCGTGACGTTGGAAGGAAACGAAGCGCAGGTTTCACCGACTTCGCAAACCCCGTTTGCCCGTGCCATGCACGGCACGGTGCGTAGCTTGGTCGCCAACATGGTTCAAGGCGTATCCCAAGGGTACACCCGCGAACTGGAAATTCAGGGCGTAGGTTTCAAGGCCAGTGTGCAGGGCCAGAAACTCAACCTGGCTCTGGGCTATTCCCATCCCATCGAGTTTGAGCTGCCGGCCTCGATTGCGGTCAAGGTGACCGACAATACCAACATCCTGGTGAGTGGTCCCGACAAACAATTGGTCGGCCAGATCAGCGCCCGTATCCGGTCCTTCTACCCGGCCGAGCCCTACAAGGGCAAGGGTGTCCGTTACAAGGGTGAACATGTTCGCCGCAAAGCCGGCAAGGCGGTTGCATAATCATGAAAGTCAACACCAAGGCAGAATACCGTACCCGTCGTCACCTCCGTCTTCGCCAGAAAGTACGGGGGACGGCCGATCGCCCGCGCATGAGCGTTTACGTGTCGAACCAGCATATTTATGTGCAGTTTATCGACGACGATGCTTCCCGCACCCTCGCCGCCGTTTCGACGAAGTCGTCCGCCATGGCGGGCGCTGCACGCGCGAACAGCGAAGCCGCCAAGAAGTTGGGCGCGCTTGCCGCGGAAGCGGCGAAAGGCGTCGGCCTGCAGGCTGTTGTTTTCGATCGCGGTGGATTTCCCTATCGTGGCCGGATCAAGCTGATGGCTGAAGCGGCGCGCGAAAACGGCCTCGTGTTTTAAGGTAACCAGGAGAATTTGTCGTGAGTCAATTCAAGGACAGAGAGAGCAAGTCGGAATTCGAAGAGCGCGTGATCCATGTGAACCGTTGCGCGAAGGTCGTCAAGGGCGGTCGGCGTTTCAGTTTCAGTGCGCTGATTGTGGTTGGTGACCGCAATGGACGCGTGGGCTTCGCCCTCGGCAAGGCCAACGAGGTGGCTGATGCCATCCGGAAGGGTACCGAAGCCGCCAAGCGCAGCGCGGTGCGCATCACCATGAAAAACAAGACCATTCCCCACGAGGTGATGAGCAAGTTTGATGGGGCGTCCGTGTATATGCGGCCTGCCTCTGAAGGTACGGGCGTCATCGCCGGCGGCGGCATGCGCGCGGTCCTGGAATTGTCGGGGGTTCGCGATGTACTGGCCAAGTCGATGGGCAGCACCAATCCGCTGAACGTCATCCGCGCCACGATGCTCGGACTCCAGAAATTGTCCTCGCGTGAAGCCATCCTCGAAGAGCGCGGTGTCATCATCGCCACGAAGTAAATAAAGGTTCCCAGATCATGCATCTCCACTCGATTAAGAATTCCAAAGGCGCCGTGCGCAAAAAGAAGCGCGTCGGTTGCGGCGAATCATCCGGTCACGGCAAGACTTCCTGCCGTGGAACCAAGGGCCAGATGTCGCGTTCCGGTCACAAGCGCAAGGCGACATTCGAAGGTGGTCAGATGCGCCTGATCCGCCGTATGCCGAAACGCGGCTTTAACAACCCGGTCAAGGTTGTTTTTGCCCCGGTGAACATTGTGGATCTCGACGTCTTTGAAAACGGTTCCGAGATTGATGCCGTCGCCCTGGTCAAAGCCGGTCTGGTGCATGACACCAAGCGCCCGGTCAAGGTGCTGGGCAATGGTGCATTGAACCGCAAGCTTACAGTCAAAGCCCATGCGTTCAGCAGCTCGGCCCGTGAAAAGATCGAGGCCGCAGGCGGTCAGTGCATCACGGTAGCGTAACAGGCCGTATCCAATGCTATCAGCCTTTGCCAACAGTCTTCGTATCCCGGAATTGCGCCAGCGCATATTCTTCACCTTCGGCATGATCTTCATCTGCCGTTTGGTGGCGGTCGTTCCCACTCCGGGAGTCGATGCCGTGTTGCTTCGCCAGTTCATCGACCAGTTGCACAACATGGCCGGTGGCAGTTTTGTCGGCATGTTCGACCTGTTCAGTGGTGGTGCGCTGCAGAATTGCGCGGTTGGCGCCTTGGGCATCATGCCGTACATCAGCGCGTCGATCATCCTTCAGTTGCTGACCGCGGTTGTGCCTTCGCTCGAGCGGTTGGCTCGCGAGGGGGATGCTGGCCGTGCGAAGATCACCCAGTACACCCGTTACCTGACGGTTTTCCTTTGCGTCGTGCAAGGGTATGCGATGGCGGTAACCCTGGAAAACCCCGAGGCGTTTGGTGTCCCGGGCAAGATCGTTCACATGGAAGGCTGGGGGTTCCGGTTGCTGACCATCGTGACCATGACCACGGCAACCATGCTGTTGATGTGGCTGGGTGAACAAATCACGGACCGCGGTATTGGCAACGGCATTTCCATCATCATCACCATCGGTATTGTCAGCTCCCTTCCCAGCGCAATCCAGAAGGCAGTAGCCATGTTCCGCCCGGTCGATGGCGTTGTGCAGTTCACCATCTTCCACGCGGTCGGCTTGCTGGTCATGATTCTCGCCGTGATCATCACGGTGGTCGCCGTGACCCAAGCCCAACGCAAGATTCCCGTTCAGTACGCCAAACGTGTGGTTGGTCGCAAGGTGTATGGCGGCCAAAGCACGTACATGCCCCTGCGTGTCAATTATGCCGGCGTGATGCCGATCATTTTTGCCCAGGCGATCCTGATGTTTCCCCCGAAGATTCTGGAAATGATCCCGGTGGACTTCTTTCAGCGGATGGCCATCCACTTGCGGCCGGATACCACCCTGCACAACATCCTGTATGGATTGATGATTCTGTTCTTCTCGTATTTCTGGGTAGCTACGCAATTTAATCCCGTGCAGATTTCCGATGATTTGAAAAAGCACGGGGGCTATATCCCCGGTATTCGCCCCGG
>CALBHI010000030.1 GCA_937894535.1 uncultured Verrucomicrobiota bacterium | reverse complement strand
CCCGCCCGCCCATGACACGGTCCAACCGCATGCGCGATTCCGAAAACGGATTCACAAACGCAGCCTCGTCCACCAAGGCCAACAAGGCGCGATCCCCCTCCGACAAGACGTGCTGCTTCATACATTTAATGTATACATCCTATGCATTATTTGCAACAACGCCCTTCCCGACTGCAACCAACGCCATTCACTATCTCTTACCGCGCAACAACTAACGAAACACATGGGCGTTGGCACAGCAGATGCCTATACCTACGACGTCCGCTGGATAGGCGGCACGAAAGGAACCCATGAATACGAAACGGAAACGGAATTGGTGGATGGCGGTGGTAACGGGGATGACCCTGTGCGCATTGGCGCTCGGTGCGCTGAAAGACCGCGAGGGCTGGGTGAAAACGATGGATGACGCCCATCTCTACGAGGCGGCGGCCCGGTTGCAGCAGCAACAGGCGGTGCGGTGGTGAACAACAAGATCAACCTTACGGAGAAAACCATGAAGACAATCAAACTCATGACGACTCGGTGGATGGGCTGGATGGGTGGCGCGGCCTTGGCGATCGGACTTGCGGTGACGCCGGCGCGGGGCGCGGGCTTGTTGGTGGCGGATGGCGGATTCGGCGGTGCGCTGGAAATCGTCTCGCACGAGGTCGAGGTGACGATCAACAACGGCGTCGCCGTCACCAAGGTCGCCCAGGTGTTCCGCAACCTCGAGGACCGGCAGGTCGAGGCCCTCTATACCTTCCCGGTGCCGCGCGGCGCGAGCGTCGCGAACTTCAGCATGTGGATCAACGGCACGGAAATGGTCGGCGAAGTGCTCGAGAAGCAACGCGCCCGCGAGATCTACAACAGCTACAAGCAGGTGCGGCGCGATCCGGGCCTGCTGGAGCAGGTCGACTACCGCACCTTTGAGATGCGGATCTTCCCGATCGCCGCGAAAGCCGAGCAGCGGGTGGAGATCAGCTACTACCAGGAACTCGATAGCGACGACGATCAATTGCGCTATGCGTATCCGCTGGCCACGACGACCCGTAAGGACATCCGCGCCGACGTAACCGGCCCCTTCGCGATGCAGGTCCATGTGCGCTCGCTGGTGCCGATCACCGCGATGACCAGCCCAAGCCATCCGAACGGCTTCGTGTTCGCCCGGCACAGCGACGAATACCACCAGGCCAGTCTGGAAAACCGCGGCGGCCGCCTCGACGAGGACGTCGTGCTGACCTGCACGGTGTCGCGCCCGAAAACCGGACTCGACCTGATCACCTCGCGTGAGAAGGGCGACGACGGTTACTTCATGATGACGCTGACCGCCGGCGAGGACCTGGCCGCGCTCGATGAATCCATGGATTACGTCTTCGTGCTCGACGTCTCGGGCAGCATGGGCAACGACGGCAAGCTGGCCCTGTCGCGCGAATCGATCATGGCCTTCGTGGATACACTGGAGGCGGGCGACCGCTTTGACGTCATGACCTTCAACATCCAGCCGACCACTCTGTTCGGAGCACTGCGCGACGCCTCCGGCAACGCCAACACCGAAGCCCGCCAATTTCTCGACCGTCAATCCGCCCGGGGCGGCACCGTGCTGAATCCGGCCGTGCAGACCGCCTACCGTTATGCCGATCCCGACCGCATGCTCAACGTGGTCATTATGAGCGACGGCATGACCGAACAAACCGAACGCGCCGCGCTGCTGAACCTGATCCGCCAGCGCCCGGCCAACTGCCGCGTGTTCTGCATCGGCGTCGGGAACGACGTCAACCGTCCACTGCTCGAGCAACTCGCCGACGACAGCGGCGGCCTGGCCGCCTTCCTGTCCCGCGGCGACAACCATGAGCTCGCCGCCAAGGCCTTTCGCCGCAAACTCATGCGCCCGGCCGCGCAGAACCTGACCCTCGCGATCAACGGCGTCGACGCCTACGAGATCGAACCCGCCACCCTGCCCAACCTCTACCACGGCGTTCCGCTGCGCATCTACGGCCGCTACCGCGGCGAAGGCAACGCCACCGTGACCCTGAAGGGCGACGTGCGCGGCAAGGCGTTTGTGTCGAGCGACACGATGGCCTTCCCGGACCGCGACTCCGACAATCCGGAGATCGAACGTATGTGGGCGCTCAAGCGCGTGGATCAGTTGCTCAAGAAAGCCGACCGCGATGACCGCCGCGCCGACGTCATCCCGGAAATCATCCGTCTCGGCGAAACCTATTCCATCGTGACCGAGTATACCTCATTCCTTGTTCTCGAGAACGACGCCGAATACCAGCGCTGGCAAATCGAACGCCGCAACGACCGCCGCACCGGCCGCGACCGCGCGGCACAACGTCTGCGCGAGGAACGCCTGGCCGAGATCCGCAACCGCGCCCTCAGCAACCTCGGCCCGGACGCGGTGCGCGCCGATCCGCCCACGCAACTCGCCTCGGCTACCCCCGCGCCTGGGGAAAACCCGACGGCCACCCCGTCCGCAAAGCCCGCCCGCACCGCGCCGACCCAATCACGCGACCAGGGCCGCAGCATCGATCTCAACATCGGCACCGGCCCGGTTGGTCCTCTGTTCCTGCTGGTCAGCGCCTGGATGGCGCGCCGGCAACGTCGCCACGCCGCCTAACCCATCACCCCACACCGGGGCGGATCCTTCGCGGATCCGCCCCTTTCTGCGATGAATAGCCTTACTCCCCTGCTGCTGCTCCTCCTCGCCGCGGCCAATTTCCCCCTGCTTGCCGGCACCCCGGCGACCGCGCTGGTCTTCGACGTGGACGCCATCACACGCGGGCAAGCATGGCGGCTCATCACCCACCCCTTCGTACACGTCAGCCTCTACCATGCCGTACTCGATGCCGGGGCCTTTCTACTGTTGTGGGCCCTGCGCCCGCACCCGCGTCGCCTCACCGCGGATACCGCCATGATCGGCCTGTTGATGGCCGGGAGTCTGACCGGAGCCTTGTGGGCCGGGATTCCGGCGGGCGGATTCTGCGGACTATCGGGCGTCGCGCACGGCCTGATGGCGTGGCAAGGGGCGGCGTGGATCGGCGATCGCGATGCCACGAACCGGCGCATCGGTTGGGCTGTACTGGTGATGGTGTTGGGAAAGTCGCTTTCGGAAACGTTGACCGGAACGGTCGTGCTGGCGGGACTTCA
Organism: uncultured Verrucomicrobiota bacterium; assembly: GCA_937894535.1. GTDB lineage: Bacteria > Verrucomicrobiota > Kiritimatiellia > CAIVKH01 > CAIVKH01 > CALMUP01. The sequence continues at coordinate 7,645 of CALBHI010000030.1, read as the reverse complement.
TCCGGGCGCGGTCGGCACTCCTATCGCCGCCTGCCATCTTGGGGGTGCCCTTGCGGGCGCCTGCGGAGGCGTCAGATCCACTCGCGTTTGCGGATGAACCACACGAAGGCCACCACGAACACGACGACGATCGACCAGAATCCGGCGTAACCATACTGCCAAGTCAACTCGGGAATGTATTCGAAATTCATCCCGTACACGCCGCACAGGAAACTCAACGGCAGGAAGATCATGCTGAAGATGGTCAGCCGGTTCACGATCTTGTTCGTGCGGTGGCTGACCATGCCCATGTAGAGGTTCAGGGTTTCCGCGAGCACACTGCGCTCGTTTTCCAACTCGTCGCCAAGCCGTTCCATCCGGTCCGAATGCACCCCGAGCATCGGCTGGGCCGTCTCGGCCACGAACGCCGACTTGCGCGTGGCCAGTTCGTTGAACAGGTCGCGCGACACCAGCACCATGCGCCGGAAGGCCAGGATATCCGCAGTCAGCCGCGACACCGACAGGAAAATGTCGTCGGTCACCTTGCCGAACAGGGTCAACTGGATCCGCTCCACCTCGGCCGCGAACTGCTGGAAGGTGCGCCGGTAGGAATCCAGCAAGCGCGACGCCAGTTCGTACAACAGGAAACCGGAACTCTTGGCAAACTTGTGGAAGTCTTCCCGGTAGATGCGCTGGATCTGCTCCAGCACCGGCGAACGCCCCGGCGTCATCACCGCCAACACGCGGTCCATCAACAGGTATTCCGTCGTACCCGATCGCAACGAGCCCGCCTCGTACCACGCCTCGGTGACGGAAAAGTGAATGGCCCGGTCGTGCAATTCGAAACGCCCCTCGACCTGCGGCCCCAGCAAGGCCCCCACCAAGGCCTCCGGCACCTCCAAACGCGCCAACAAGGCCCGACCCGCGTCCTGGTCCTGGGGATCAAGCACAACCCAGTAAAACCATCCGGCATCCGGCCCCTCCGCCGTCAAACGGTCGGCCTCCACCACCCGCTCCACCTTGCGATCAAAATCGAACGCCACAATCTGCATGGCGCCGACCATAACCGATCCACCCAACCGATGGCAAAAGATTCAGCACAACCCACTGCAACACGCACCCAAACCCATGTCGAAAACCGAATTGCTTTCGACAAATTTGTCGATTATTTTATACTGCTCAACATGAATGTAGTCTTTATACATTTTTGCACGCCCGCCATGCATCGCTTATACCCATGCCCCCCAGGCACTTGCGTTGAATCGCGATGAATTATGACAATTATGGCATACGAAATGCTGGTTAGGTAGCCAGCACGGACAGCACATCATGAGATTTGAAGATTACCAGCTCGACGGCTTTTTCGACGAAATGTTTCAGCCGGACGGCTCCCCGCGTCCCGGTTCGTCGTTGCTCTACCAACGGTTGCGTTCGTTATCAGACGGCGACCTGACCCGTTACCAGCAATCGGCCGAGCGCGCCTTGCTGAACCTCGGCATCACGTTCCAGGTGTATTCGGACAAGGAGGGGACGGAGAAGATTTTCCCGTTCGACATCATTCCCCGGATCATCGAGGCGGCGGAATGGCGGGTGATCGAATCGGGGCTGCGCCAACGTATTTATGCGCTGAACCTGTTCCTGCAGGACATTTATTCCGACGCAAAGATCATCAAGGACGGCATCGTTCCCGCCGACATCATCAAATCGGCCAAGACGTACCGCACCAACTGCGAGGGGCTGAAACCGCCGCAGGGAATCTGGTGCCATGTGACCGGGACGGACCTGGTGCGCGACCGCGACGGGCAGATGTATGTGCTGGAGGACAACCTGCGTTGCCCCTCCGGCGTCTCGTATGTGCTGGAAAACCGCCGCGTGATGAAGAACACCTTCCCCAGCGTGTTCGCCGACCTCCATGTGCGCTCGGTGTCCGATTATCCCGGCAAGCTGCTGGACATGCTCCAGCACCTCGCCCCGGCGAATGCGGCGAATCCGGAAGTGGTGGTGCTGACACCCGGCATCTACAACTCGGCCTATTTCGAACACTCGTTCCTCGCCCAGCAGATGGGCGTCGAGCTGGTCGAGGGCCGCGACCTCGTCGTGCACAACGGGTATGTCCACATGCGCACCACCCGGGGCCTGCAGAAAGTCGATGTGATCTACCGGCGCATCGACGATGACTTTATCGACCCCCAGGCCTTCCGCGCCGACTCGGTGCTCGGCGTGCCCGGCCTGATGGACGTCTACCGAGCCGGCCGGGTTGCGCTGGCCAATGCTCCTGGCACCGGCGTGGCCGATGACAAGGTCGTCTACGCCTACGTGCCGAAGATGATCAAGTACTACCTCGGCGAGGAGGCGATCCTCCCGAACGTCCCGACCTACCTCTGCTGGATCGATGCCGATCGCCAGCACGTGTTGGCCAACCTCGATAAACTCGTGGTGAAGGCTGCCAACGAATCGGGCGGCTACGGCATGCTGGTCGGCCCGCACGCCAGCGAGGCCGAACGTGAAAAATTCGCCGGCCTGATCAAGGCCAATCCCCGCAACTACATCGCCCAACCCACGCTCGGCTTGTCGCGCGTGCCGGTGCTGGTGGATGACACGATCGCCGGCCGCCATGTGGACCTGCGTCCTTACATTCTTTATGGAAAAGATATTTTCGTGTTGCCGGGCGGCCTGACCCGCGTCGCCCTGAAAAAGGGTTCGCTGGTCGTGAATTCGTCGCAGGGCGGTGGCAGCAAGGACACGTGGGTCCTGTCCAACAACCCCGCCCGCTCCACCCAGCACGGCAACGCCAACGGGAGCACCTGAGCCATGATGCTGAGCCGCGTCGCCGATTCCATCTACTGGATGAGCCGTTACATCGAGCGGGCCGAGAACATCGCCCGCTACATCAATGTGAACCTGAGCCTGATGCTGGACCAGCAGCCCGACGGCCAGAACCAGTGGGACGCGCTGATCCAGATCACCGGCGACCACGCCGCCTTCAAGGCGAAACACGGCGCGGCCACCCTGGCCAGCGTAACCAACTTCCTCGCATTCGACCGCGACCACCCGAACTCGATCTTCTCCTGCGTTCGTGCCGCCCGCGAAAACGCCCGCACCGTGCGCGAGGCCATTTCGTCGGAAATGTGGGAATACCTGAACCGCCTGTACCTCAAGGTGCGCGACCGGGCCGCCGCCCAGGATCTGTTCCAGATCGAGGAAGGCAGCCAGTTCTTCACGGAAATCCGCCTCGCCGGCAATCTGTTCGACGGCATCACCGACAACACGATGACCCACAACGAAGGCTGGCACTTCTGCCGCCTTGGCCGGATGCTCGAACGCGCCGACAAAACCTCGCGCCTGCTCGACGTGAAATACTTCCTGCTGCTTCCCTCACTGTCCGACATCGGCACTCCCTACGATGAGCTGCAGTGGTCCGCCCTGCTCCGTTCGTCGAGCGCCTATGAGATGTACCGCAAACGCCACGGCCGCATCACCCCGGACAAGGTCGTGGCCTTCCTCGTGCTCGACCACGAATTTCCGCGCGCCATGCTCTACTGCATCGCCCGCGCCCAGGAGTCGCTCCACAACATCACCGGCACCCCGATGGGCACCTTCGCCAACTCGGCCGAACAGCAGCTCGGCAGCCTCCGCTCCCAACTCGCGTTCTCCAGCGCGAAGGACATCATCCGCGGCGGACTGCACGAATTCATCGACGAGTTCCAGACCACGCTGAACGAGGTCGATGCCTCCATCTTCCAGAATTTCTTCGAGATCCGGACCGTTCAGGACTAACCCGCCATGCACGTGTCCATCCGCCACCTGACCCAATACAGCTACAGCCGCCCGGTCGCCCTCGACCCGCATTCGCTGCGGCTGCGCCCCCGGCAGGACGGCAGCCAACTGATCCGCCGCTATACGCTGGAAATCACACCGCGCCCGGCCGGACTGACCGAGTTTACCGACCTCGAAGGCAACGCTGCCTCCCAGGTCTGGTTCAGCGACCTGACCGACACCCTGTCCATCCTCGTCATGGCCGAAGTGGAAACCTTGCGCGAAAACCCGTTCGACTTCGTCATCGCCGAACCCGGCGTCATGACCCTGCCCGTGCGTTACCCCGACCTGACCCGCCACAGCCTGCGCCCCTACTGCATCCCGACCCAGGGCGATGGTCCCGTCACCTGGTACGCCGAGGAACTCGCCCGCGAAACCGGCTACGATACCCTCCGTTTCCTAACCGCGCTCACCGACGATCTCTACGAACGCATCGCCCACGTGGTCCGCCCCGCCGGCGAACCCCAAACCCCGGAAGCCACCCTGAAACTCGGCGCCGGCGCCGGCCGTGACCTCGCCGTCCTGTTTATCGAAGCCTGCCGCACCCAGGGCATCGCCGCCCGTTTCGTCAGCGGCTACTGGAACGGCCACGCCCCCGACGGCAACCAGTACCTCCACGCCTGGGCCGAAGTGTACTTCCCCCAAAGCGGCTGGCGCGGCTACGACCCCTCGATCGGCCTCGCCGTGGCCGACCACCACGTCCCCATCGCCTCCGGCCTATACCCCGGAACCGCCGCCAGCATCACCGGAGCCTTCTGGGGCTCCGACGTCCGCTCCACCATGTCCGCCTCGGTGGACGTGCGCGCCCAATAACCGGAGTGGTAATGACCCACGCGACCCGACAAACCCGTTTTGTGTTCGCCGGCGCACTACCCGCTTGTAGTTTTCACCCAGGGTCGCCACAATTTTGTCGCACATGAAACCAATCGCCCTGTTTTTGGCCCAAATCAATCCGACGGTGGGGGCGCTGGAGGCCAACGCCGACCGTATACTCGCCGCCGCCAGCGAGGCGCACGCCGCCGGCGCGGACCTCGTGGCCTTCCCCGAACTGGCATTGAGCGGCTACCCGCCCGAAGACCTCGTCCTGAAACGCCATTTCATCGAGGACGTGGCCACCCAACTGGACCGGATCGCCGCCGCCCTTCCCCCGTCCCTGACCGCGCTGGTGGGGGCACCGGTTGCCGCGAAAAGCCGGGTCTACAACGCCGCGGTGGCGCTGCGCGACGGCGCCGTCCTCGCCGTTTACCACAAGATGGCCCTGCCGAATTACGGCGTGTTCGATGAAAAACGCGTGTTTGCCGAAGGCGACACCCCCTGCGTGATCGAGGTCAACGGCGGCCGCATCGGCCTGCACGTCTGCGAGGATTCCTGGTCGGTGGACTTCCCTGCCGTGCAATCCCTCGCCGGCCAACGTCTCGACCTGCTCATCAACCTCAGCGCCTCGCCGTTCCACCGCGGTAAACAGGCGGTGCGCACCTCGCTGATCGGCGAAACCGCCCGCTTCCTGAATGTGCCGGTGGCCTACGTAAACCTGGTCGGCGGCCAGGACGAGCTGGTGTTCGACGGCGGCAGCTTTGCCCTCGACGCCCATGGCGCCGTTGTCGCCCAGGCCCGCACGTTCGCGGAAGACCTGCTCCGCGTGGATTGTCCAATCGTTGGACACCCGCCCGCGCCGGTTGTCCAACCCTTGGACACCGCCGAGGTCTATGCGGCGCTGCGCCTCGGCCTCGCCGACTACGTGAATAAAAACGGCTTCGCCAAGGCATTGATCGCCATCAGCGGCGGCATCGATTCCGCCCTCGTCGCCGCCCTCGCCGTGGACGCCCTCGGCCATGACCGCGTCGTCGGCGTGACCATGCCCTCCCGGTATTCCTCCACCGGCACGCTCGGCGATTCCCACGAACTCGCCCGCCGCCTCGGCATCGACTTCCAGGAAATCCCGATCAAGGCGCTCCACGAACTCTACCTTGCCGAACTCACCCCGCGCTGGCCGGGTCGCGCTCCCGACGCCACCGAGGAAAACATCCAGGCCCGCATCCGCGGCACCCTCATCATGGCCCTGTCCAACAAGTTCGGCTGGCTCGTCCTCACCACCGGCAACAAGAGCGAAATGGCCACCGGCTACTGCACCCTCTACGGCGACATGGCCGGCGGCCTCGCGGTGATCAAGGACGTCCCGAAAACCCTCGTCTTCGAACTCTGCCGATGGCGCAACGCGCAAACCCCCGAGGCTCCGCCGATCCCGGAATCGATCATCACCCGCCCGCCCTCCGCCGAATTGCGGCCGGACCAGAAGGACGAGGATTCCCTGCCGCCCTACGCCGTGCTCGATCCGATCATCGAGCGTTACGTCGAGCGCGACCTCGGTGCCGCCGCGATCGTCGCCGACGGCTTCGACCCCGCCACCGTCGCCCGGGTCATCCGCCTCATCGACGGCAACGAATACAAACGCCGCCAAGGCCCGCCCGGCCTCAAGATCACCCCGAAATCGTTCGGCCGCGACCGCCGTTTGCCCATCACCAACCTCTACCACGAGCGCGTAAAACCGCCCCGGAGACCCACGCCATGAACGACCCGCTTCCCGCGTCCAACGCCGATGCCCCGCCCGGCAGCCCCGAAGCCAAACGCCGCGTCCAGGAGCTCTCCCTCCTGTATAATGTCAGCCGCATCCTCGACCAGAGCTTGGACATGCGCGAAGTGGTCAGCCCGGTCCTCGAGGCCATGGCCGACAACATGGACCTCCAGCACGGCACCATCACCCTGCTCAACCGGAAGACCGGCGACATCCTGATCGAGGCCGCCCACGGCCTCTCCCCCCAGCAGGCCCGCCGCGGCCGCTACAAACTCGGCGAAGGCGTCACCGGCCAGGTCATCCTCACCGGCGAACCGATGATCGTCCAGCGCAAGAGCGATTCCCCCCTCATCGTCGACAAGACCAAACGCGGCAAACGCCCCGACACCTCCTTCATGTGCGTCCCGATCAAGGTCGGCCAGGAAGTCGTCGGTGCCCTCAGCGCCGAAACCCCCTTCCTGCCCGACCGCGACCTCAAGAACGACGTGCGCCTCCTCTCCATCGTCTCGTCGATGATCGCCCAGGCCGTGCAGCTGCGCCGCGCCGCCCAGGAGGAGACCGAAAAACTCGAGCTGGAAAATGAACGCCTCCGCCAGGAACTGCGCGAACGCTTCCGCCCCTCCAACATCATCGGCAACAGCCACGAGATGCGCTTCGTCTACGACCAGATCGCCCAGGTCTGCAAGAGCAACACCACCTGCCTCATCCTCGGTGAATCCGGCACCGGCAAAGAGCTCGTCGCCCACGCCGTGCATTACAACAGCGACCGCGCCGACAAACCGTTCGTGCGCGCCCACTGCGCCGCCCTGCCCGAAAGCATCATCGAAAGTGAACTCTTCGGCCACGTCAAAGGCGCCTTCACCGGGGCCACCGGCGACCGCAAGGGCCGCTTCGAACTCGCCCACGGCGGCACCTTGTTCCTCGACGAGGTCGGCGACATCCCGATGGCCATCCAGATCAAACTGCTGCGCGTGCTCCAGGAACGCGAATTCGAACGCGTCGGCGGGGCCGAAACCATCAAGGTCAACGTCCGCCTCATCGCCGCCACCAACCGCGACCTCCAGGCCATGGTCGCCGAAGGTAAATTCCGCGAGGACCTCTACTACCGCCTCCACGTCTTTCCGATCTACGTCCCCGCGTTGCGCAAACGCAAGGCCGATGTCGTCCTGCTCGCCGACCACTTCCTCGAAAAATACTCCAAGGACAACAACAAGAAGGTCCGCCGCCTCTCCAGCGCGGTCATCGACATGCTGATGAGCTACCACTGGCCCGGCAACG
>CALBHI010000029.1 GCA_937894535.1 uncultured Verrucomicrobiota bacterium | reverse complement strand
GGTGGATCAGGTAGGCGGTATGTTGGAACTCGTCGAAACCTTCCATCGCCGGATACACCTGGAGCACGGCTTGTCCACGCAGCATGAAGGCGAGGCCGAGCGTGGCGCAAAACAGCCACCAGCAACGGCTATGCTTGGGGGTGGCGGTATCAGGGGACATCGGCCGGGATTTGTTGCAGCACCGACTGGGCGACCGGGTGCTGGGGGTTCATCTGCGCGAGTTGTTCGGCGGCGCGGCGGGCCGGTCCCCAGCGTTTGCCCTGAAGGTGCGATTCCATGGTGAACTGCAACCATTCGTACCGTTGCTGCGGGGTGCGAGGGGAAAAACGGGCGAGGGCGGGAGCGGCCACTTCGAGGCGGTTCATGTAGATGCAGACGCGGTAAATCTGGGTCATCACCCCGTAGTCGTCCGGTCGCAGTTCAAGACAACGGGTAAGCTTCCGGATCTTGCTGTCGAAGTCCTGGTCGGTTCCGCCCCAGCGGCCGGTGCGGAACAGGTCGGCGAATTCGAAGTCCGCCTCGGCCTGGCGCACGATCGCCTCCAGCGCGGCGCGTTCGCTTTCGTCGGTCGCGCGGGCAAGCGCCTCGCGGGCAAACCAGGCGGCCTCGCGCGGGGCGGTTTCGCGGAGCAATTCCTCGGCGATGCCCTTCAGGTAGGGGATGCTGTCGAGGTAGGCACGGATCGCCTCGGCGTGTTCGGGAGCGATGGAGAGGGCGACCTCCTGGGCGAGCAGTTCGTCGGCAAAATCGTACAGGTGGCAATTGTCGGCGTGGAAGACGTGCACGTTTTCACCGAACTCGCCGCGCCCGGCGCGTTCGAGCAGGTTGGACACGGTGCTCCAGCCATCGCACAGGTCGACATGCGGATGGCGTTCGGCGAGTGAGCGCTGGCGGGTGGTGATTTCTGCGGCCTGCCGGGCATAGAGCGTGGCATAGTCATCCGTCTGGTGGACGGCACGCGCGAATTGTCCCAGAGCCGAGTCGGCGGGCAGCGGCTCGATCACCAGGTCGGCACGGCGTTGTTCGGGCCGGGCCATGACGATCATGCGTACCTGGTTGCTCGCGCAAGCCGCCGCCATGGCCTCGAGGTTGGCTTCGAAGTCGGCGGGGGCCACGCGCTGGCGCGGCCACGGACCACCGGCTGATTCGGCCATGTTGGCCAGAAACGCGGTTAGTTTCAGGTTGCGCACAAACGCCGGCATGGTCAGGCGCGCCTTGCCGCCCGCACCCAGCAACGCGTCCTTTTCCCGGTCGGCATGGCCATCCACGGCCAGAAAGGCGTCGTTCCAGCCGTGGTACACGAAGGCTATGTCCGGTTTGCGCGGCAACACCCAGCGATCCAGCGCCTTTACGCTCTGGTGGGTTGAATAGGAGGAGCAGGCCACGTTCAGCATTTCGTAGCGGTTGGTGCCGATGGCCTGGTTGATGATGCGGATGGCCCGCTCCGGGTAGGGACGGTAACCGCCGTGGGTGGTTGAGCCACCGAGAAAAGCCACCCGCACCTTGTCGGCGGGTTTCTGGTACGGGATTTCCGGCAGGCGGAAGCCGTACCGGTCGGTGTAGGGGGTATTGGGTTGCGAAAGCCAGATGTACCCGGGTGGTGACAGTTCGGTTTGGATGTAGAATTCGTAGGTGCCGATAAAACCCGACACGGTGGGCTTCCAGAGTACTTTTTCCCGCGGGGTGTGCTGGAAACCGGATACCCGCAGCGCCCCTTCGGCGAGACCGAGCACCAGCACCGGCATGACCAGGGCCAGGGCGATTTTCTTGCCCACCGTACCCGTGCGGGAAGGCGCGGTTGGGACGGGCGCGGACGCCGTGGCGGAGGAGGTGGTCTTCGGCGGGGTTTTACGTTTTTTCATCAGGGTTCGATCCGGCATCCTTGGTTTTCGTCCATGCCCGCCCATCATACCGACCGCCCGGGTCCCGGCAAGGCGGGAATCCCGTGGATGCGGCGGTCCGGGATTCCCGCTTGATAACCGCTGCTGTTCTTCATACGGTACGCCGCCAACATCACCGGAGACTTTATGGCCAAGGAACTAGCGTACGTTCTCGTCAATCCTTACACGATCGCCAAATCCCGCACCGGCGGCGTCATCAGCCGCATCACCAGCCGCACCGGCCTCGACCTGGTGGCCACCCGCATGTACGGCCCCAGCCAGGCCCTCGCCGATGCCTACGCGGCATTGATCCGCAACGCCCCCGACCTCCCGAAGGAAGAGGCCACGCTGATCGCCGACCATGTGCAGCACAACTACGGCCCCGATCCGCGCAGCGGCAAACGCCGCCGGGTGATGATGCTGCTGTTCGAGGGTGATGACC
>CALBHI010000028.1 GCA_937894535.1 uncultured Verrucomicrobiota bacterium | reverse complement strand
TACACTGTGCGGCCGGGCACGGACCCGCCCGGCCGCTTTCTTTTCAAGGGAACCCGATGAACCGGAGTAGTGACATACAGCGCTCGATACGCCGAACCCGCCGCCCCGGCGAACGGCTGATCGAAGTCTTTCTCCGGTTCTGTGGTGCCCTGTCCGTGTTTACCACCATCGGCATCGTGGTCATTCTCGCGGAGGAATCCATCCGCTTCTTCGGCGGCCCCGAAGTAAGCCTCGTCGAATATTTCACGACGACCCTGTGGCAACCGGTCATCGGAAAGTTTGGCATCTGGTCCCTCGTGAATGCCACCCTGACCACCACCGCGTTTGCCATGCTGGTCGCCCTGCCCCTCGGCATCGGGGCCGCGATCTACCTTTCCGAATACGCCTCGCCCCGCCGCCGCGAAGTCCTCAAGCCGATCCTTGAAGTACTCGCCGGCATACCGACCGTCGTGTACGGCTATTTCGCCCTGACCTTCATGACCCCGCTGCTGCGCGACATCTTTGGTCCCGATATCGTGCAAATCTACAACACCTGTTCCGCCGGCCTGGTCATGGGCATCCTCATCCTGCCCCTGGTTGCCTCGATGGCCGAGGATGCACTGAACACCGTGCCAACCTCCCTGCGCGAAGCCTCCTACGGTCTGGGCGCGACCAAACTGGAAACCGCGATTCATGTGGTGTTCCCCGCCGCTCTTTCCGGCATCACCGCCGCGGTGATTGTGGCCATCTCCCGCGCCATCGGCGAGACCATGATCGTCGCCATCGCCGCCGGTGCCGGCCCAGCCTTTACCTTTAATCCGTTCGCCGCCGCCGAAACCATGACCGGCCACATCGTGCGTATCAGCGGCGGCGACCTGAGCTACCAGTCGATCGACTACAAAAGCATCTTCTCCATTGCCCTGCTGTTGTTTCTGATCACCCTCGTGCTGAACATGATCAGCCGGCGTATCGTCGATAAGTACCGCGAGGAATACGAATGAGCAGTTACTTCCCCGTCGGCAACGAGGAGAAAATCCACCGCAAACGCCGCCAGAACCGCGGCCGCCGCTGGCAGGCCGTCTTTCTCTGCTCGACCCTCGTCGCCATCATCGCCCTGTCCGCGCTTCTGTACAATGTGATCAACAGTTCCTTCGGGCTGGTCGCGGTAAAGGAACAGGTCCCCGCCGAGAAACTCGCCATCGAGGGCACGGAAATCGCGGACATGGAGGCGGCCCAACTGGTCGGCATCCTGGAAAGCCGCCTATCCGCTGGCCTGATCCGACGCTTCAATCACGAGGCCCCGCTGATCAACCGTACCACCGACGAACTACGGGCCCTCATCGATGAACGCATCATCAAACCGACCATCATCAAAACCTACACCCTCGTTGAAACCGTGCGCGACAACCGCCGCATCCGTGCCGAATGGGCCGCCAAGGATCCCTCGGTCACCGTCCGTTTCCGTGCCTGGGTCCACAAGGATTTCCTGACCGCCTCCCAATCGAGCGATCCGAACAAGGCCGGCATCCGGACCGCGATGATCGGATCGCTGATGATCATCCTGTTCACCGTGTCCTTCGCCTTTCCCATCGGCGTCGGTGCCGCCATCTACCTCGAGGAGTATGCCGACAACAATGCCTTCAACCGTATCATCAAGACGAACATCAGCAACCTCGCCGGCGTCCCCTCCATCATCTACGGCATGCTCGGCCTTGCCCTCTTCGTGCGCCTGCTCGAACCCCTCACCAGCGGAGCCCTTTTCGGCCTGACCGACCCGACCACGGCGAATGGCCGCACCATCCTCGCCGCCTCGCTGACCCTCGCCCTGCTGATCCTGCCCATGATCATCATCAACGGTCAGGAAGCGATCCGCGCCGTCCCGAATTCGCTGCGCGAAGCCTCCTACGGCGTCGGCGCGACGAAATGGCAAACCATCTGGAACCACGTACTCCCGAAATCGATGCCGGGCATCCTGACCGGCACCATCCTCGCCGTCTCCCGCGCCATCGGCGAAACCGCCCCGCTGGTCGTCGTCGGCGCCTCCACCTTCATCGCCGTGGATCCCAGCGGCCCGTTCTCGAAATTCACGACCCTGCCCGTGCAGATCTACCAGTGGACCTCCCGGCCGCAACCGGAGTTCCGCCACATCGCTGCCGCCGCCATCGTCGTCCTGCTCCTCATGCTCCTGAGCATGAATGCCTTTGCCATCATCATGCGAAACCGCTACAGGAAACAGTCGTGACATGAATACCGACACCCTCAGC
>CALBHI010000027.1 GCA_937894535.1 uncultured Verrucomicrobiota bacterium | reverse complement strand
GAGACCAGGGCGGACCAGAACAGACGTTTGAGCAAAGCCGGATTCATGCGCGGACGTTAATGCCTTGTTCGACCGCAACAAAGCAAAAACGCTCAACCGGGGATCCGGCATCTTTCCCGGCAAACCCACTGGAAGTTGTCGCGACCACCCACTATAGTAACGCCGCAATGAAAGTACTCGTCACAGGATCCCATGGCTTGATTGGACGCGATCTCGTGAACCGGCTGACCGGGGCCGGCCATTACGTGGTTCGTTTGGTACGCTCGCATCCGGATCGATCGCGCGGCGATGCCGTGTGGGATCCGGTACGCGGGCACATAGAGCGCAACCAGATTGACGGCATCGATGCCGTTATCCACCTGGCCGGGGAAAACCTGCTGGGCCTGTGGACCAAAGGAAAACGGGAACGCATCCACCGCAGCCGGGTTGCCGCGACCGAATACCTGTCCGAAGCATTGGCCAGCCTGACCCATCGCCCCAAGGTGTTGCTCTCGGCTTCAGCCATCGGCTATTACGGTGATCAGGGCGATCGCTGGCTTACCGAGGCATCGGCCCATGGAAAAGGGTTTCTTGCCCAGTTGTGCCGCGAGTGGGAGGACGCCACCGCCATTGCCCGCAACGCCGGAATCCGGGTGGTCACCCTGCGCACCGGCATCGTGTTGTCGCCACGTGGCGGCGCGCTGGCCAGCATGCTCCCGGTGTTCAAAGCCGGGCTCGGTGGCCCCATCGGGAATGGCCGCCACTTCATGAGCTGGATCGTGTTGGATGACCTGATCGACGCGATCCTCTACAGCCTCGAGCACCAGGACATCTCCGGACCGGTGAACCTGACCGCCCCCGAGCCGGTCACCAACCGCGACTTCACCAAAGCCCTCGCCCAAGCCTTGCGGCGGCCGGCCTTCCTGCCGGTACCGGCGCTGTTGCTGCGCGCCCTGCCCGGCGACATGGGCCGCGAAACGTTGCTCAGCAGCGCCCGTGTCCAGCCGGAAAAACTCACCCGGCACGGCTTTACCTTCGCGGCACCGACCATCGAATCGGCCATGCAGGCTCTGTTTCCGTAAAGGATCGGTTCGGACGGGCGGGCACGGCGGGTGCGGTGGGGAAGCGTTTACGTCCCGGCGCTCACCGGCCCGCGGTTACCGCTGCAAGACGGTCTTGATCACCTGGATCGTGCCGAGCGGGCCCGGGTAGTCGCCGATTACGCCACCGGCCTTGCGCACGGCCTGGCGGACTTCCGGGATGGCGTCGCCGGGACAACCGACATGACGGGCGACATCGAGGATCAGCATTGGCAGGTCGTTGTATTGATCGCCGACGGCGAGAATGTGGTCCGAGGGCAATCCGATATGGCGGGCATAGGCCTTCAGCGCATGGCCCTTGCCCAGCGCTTCATGCATCACCGCCACCCACCCCCCGTTACGGGTCAGGAAGACGCCCTCCAAACCGGCCAGGTACTTTTCCAGATCGCGGAACAGGCGCAACGGTTGGGCCTCACGGTCATGGACAAAAAACGCGGTGAACAGGTCGCCAATCATCGTGCTGATCGGCTGGTAGGTCTTCTGGATGTATTCCAGCTTGCCGTCGAGTTTCTCCTGCACCAGGGCGTGGCAGCTCCGCAGGTCGTCGTGGGCCTTCGCGTTCCAGGGCTCCAGCGGCACATAGGCATCGCCCTCCCGAACGAAAACCAGGCTTTCGCTGCAGATCAACGCATCGGGCAGGTGGGTCAGGCCCCGGGCCCGGGATCGTTCCAGCACCCCAAGCTGGTCCTTCAGGTCGCGGCCGCTGTTCGCGCACCAGCGGATACCCTTGCCCTCCAACCCATTCAGCGTTTCAATGACCTCGGCATGGAAAACGCCGGCGGGGTCGTCATACACCAGAATCGTGCCGTCAAAGTCCAGGCTGATCAGGCGCACCGCACCCGCTATGTTCGTGTTTCCTGTCATCGTCGTTTTGTTCAAGCAAAAGGGTCAACCTAGCACACACCCCCCAGCCTGTAAACGCCGATAGTGTCAGTTTTGCGTTAATCCGGTGCGCCTCACAACGCCTTCGGCGGCTCTTCGCTCCACTGCGCACGCAGCGTGGCGATGACGTGCCACAACGAAAGGGCGGAGACGAGGATAAAACCGGTGGCGCAGATTGCCATGTAGGAAACCGCGGCGAACTTGTCCACCTCGAGGTAGTACAGGATCGCCCCGACGCAGTAAGCCCCGGCCAGCGCTTCCAGCAGGGTCATTTTGGAGATACGCGCCTTGTACTTCACCGGCTTGTCACCGGATTTCGGGGTGCGGATGAACGCGGAGGTTTTGCCCATGACCGCCTCCAGGACCGCCCGGGTATTCGACACGGCGATGCCCGCGCCGAAGATGGTGATCATCGGCAGATACAGGATGTTTTTATACCAGGTACGGCGGTAGAGCAGGATCTGCGGAATGCCGTAGATCAGGTACGGCGCGAGGGTGCCGAGCAGGAACAGGAACGGCAGGACGCCGCTGGTCGGATACCGGTAATGGGTGACGAAAATCGAGTACGGGAACGACAGCAGCACCACCCAGAGGATCAGCGGATGGACCAGGTAGCCGCACATCTGGAAAAAGGCCTGAATCTTGGCAATGAGCGAGAAGTCCGAACGGAAGACGGTCGGAAGCAGCTTGATCGCGGTCTGGATCGAACCCTTGGCCCAACGGAACTGCTGCGCCTTGAGCGCGTTCATGTTCTCCGGCAACTCGGCCGGGACAACCACATCAAACAGGAACTCGCACTTCCATCCAGCGAGTTGGGCGCGGTAGGAGAGATCGAGGTCCTCGGTGAGCGTGTCGGCATGCCAGCCGCCGGCGGCATCGATCGCCTGCCGCCGCCACACCCCGGCGGTGCCGTTGAAGTTCATGAACAGACCGCTGTAGGAACGCGCGCCTTGGTCGAGGGTGAAGTGCCCGTCGAGGCCGAGCGCCTCGGCGTGGGTGATCGGCGAGTGTTCACGGTTGAGGTGGCCCCAGCGCGCCTGTACCAGGCCGGTTTTCCCGTTGATGACCATCGCCGGCATGGTCTGCAAAAGGAAGTCGCGCGGCGGGATGAAATCGGCATCGAAAATCGCGAAGAAGTCCGCCGTGGTTTGGGTCATGCCGTATTTTAACGCTCCGGCCTTGTACCCCTCGCGCGTCGGACGGCGCACCACCTGCACATCATGGCCCTGGCCGCGCAGCTCCTCGGCCACCCGGT
>CALBHI010000026.1 GCA_937894535.1 uncultured Verrucomicrobiota bacterium | reverse complement strand
GAACAGGTCCGCACCGCCGGCAAACGCGCCTCCGAACTGACCCAGCTGATGCTCGCCTACTCCGGCAAGGCCCGGTTCAACCAGGGCCGCGTCGCGCTGGTGGATGTAATCCGCGAAACCCACCAACTCGTCGCCCTCGGTATCTCGAAGAAAATCTCCGTGCACCTGCACCTCGATCCGGCGACGCCCCCGGTCAGCGGCGACATCGCGCAGATCCGGCAGCTCGTGATGAACGTCATCACCAATGCCTCCGACGCCATCGGCGACCAGCCCGGTGACATCACCATCTGCTGCGCGCGCCTCGACCTCACCCCGTCCACCTTTCGCCCCGTCGCCGACCTGCCGCCCATCGAACCCGGCCCCTATGTCGTGTTTGAAGTCCGCGACTCCGGCTGCGGCATCGAACCGGACAACATCCCCCGCATCTTCGAACCCTTCTTCACCTCCAAGTTTTCCGGCCGCGGCCTCGGCCTCGCCGCCGTGCTCGGCATCGTGAAAAGCCACCGCGGCAGCATCGAGTTGTACTCGGTGGCCGGCCGCGGCACCTGCTTCCGCTTCGCCTTCCCGGTCACCACCGGCGACCTCCGCACCATCCCCGTCCCCGAGGCCGCCGGATTCCCCTCCGCGCCCGCGCCTGCCCGCGCCCACACCGTGCTCATCGCCGACGATGAACCCGTCGTGCGCCAGGTGCTGTGCCATGCGCTGCGCCGCGCCGGCTACCAAGTCGAGGAGGCCGTGGACGGGTACGCCGCCGTGGAACGCCTGGCCCGCGGACCGGTCGACCTCCTGCTGCTCGACCTGACCATGCCGCGCCTGAGCGGCGAGGAAACCCTCCACTACCTCGCCCGCCAGCACATCCACCTCCCCATCCTCGTCATGAGCGGTTACGCCGAGGCCGAAGCCGGCGAACGCTGCCTGACCGGCGATGTGCGCGGCTACATCGAAAAACCCTTCGAACTCACCACCGTGCTCGACAAGATCCGCCGCGTCCTCGCCGAATTCGCGACCTGAACGCCCGCCTGTCCCCGCAGGTGCAGTGCCGCTCCGCGGGCGGCTTGCCCATGATGCGACCCGGACCAGCCCCCCCGCAAAGGTAACAGTTGTCGTTTGCCCCGCCCGGCGGTATCGTGTGCCGCCATGTCCGCCAAAAAAACATCCCGCTCCGCCGCTGTGCTCACCGACGAGAAACGCCCGCCGGTGGTCAGCCTGATCAGCCTCGGCTGCGCCAAGAACGAGGTCGACTCTGAACGTATCCTCGGCAAGTTGATCACCTCCGGGTTCCTCGTCGCCGAGGATCCCGCCGAGGCCGATGTCTGCCTGGTTAACACCTGCGGCTTCATCACCGACTCCCGCGAGGAATCGGCCGGGGTGTTGCGCGAACTGCAGGACCTGAAGAAAAGCGGCCGCGTGAAATCCGTGGTCGCCCTCGGCTGCCTCGTTGAACGCGCCTCCGGCGCCCCCGAGACCAGCGGCTACCTCAAGGACGCCGATGCCTTGGTCGGCTTTCAGGACTACCCGAAGCTCGAGGAAATCTGCCGCGAGCTCGCCGCCGGCACCACCAAGCCCAAACCCGCCGCCGAAGGCATCCCGGTGGTCATCGGCGACAAACGCTTCAAGGGGCTCGCCGCCGGCGCCGGCTCCTTCACCGCCAGCTACAACCAGTTCCTCACCGCGCCGCGCCTGCGCCTTGGCTCCCCGCACATCGCGCACCTCAAGATCAGCGAAGGCTGCTCCAATTTCTGCAAGTTCTGCTCCATCCCCTACATCCGCGGCGTCCAGGTCAGCCGTCCCGTCGAGGACATCGTGCGCGAGGCCCGCGAACTGATCGAGGGTGGCGCCGTGGAAATCAGCCTGATCGCCCAGGACACCACCAGCTACGGCCGCGACCTCTACGGCGAGTACCGCTTGTCCGCGCTGATGAAGGCCCTGTTCGCCATCGACGCCCCGGTGTGGTTCCGCCTGATGTACGCCTTCCCGCGTTTCCTCACCGACGACATGCTCGCCACCCTGGCCTCCGACCCGCGCCTCTGCCCGTACATCGACATGCCCTTGCAGCACATCTCCGACCGCATGCTCAGCGACATGGGCCGCGGCATGCTGCGCAAGGAGACGGTCGCGTTGCTTGACCGCATCCGCGCCACCTGGCCGGACGGCGCGATCCGCACCACCTTCATCGTCGGCTACCCCGGCGAAACCGCCGAGCAGTTCGACGAGCTGCTCGCCTTCGTTCAGGAAGGCCGCTTCTCCCACGTCGGTGTCTTCATGTACTCGCACGAGCCGAAAACCCCCTCGGCGCGGCTGCCCGACAACGTGCCGTTGGTCGAGAAGAAACGCCGCCGCGACGCCATCATGGCCGCACAGCTTGAGGTCTCGCGTAAACGGCTCGCCGCCATGGTCGGCCGCACGGTGGACGTGATGGTGGACGGCGCACCCGGTCCCGGCATGTCCGTTCCGCGCGGCGTCACCGCGATGGGCCGCAGCCAGCGCGAGGCCAGCGACGTCGACGGCGTGATCTTCCTCAAAGGCCGCACCGCCGCCCGCCTCGAACCCGGCACCATCATCCCCGCCGTGATCGAGAGCAGCCTCGACTACGACCTCATCGCCCGCCCCGCCTGATCCCGGCGCGGTGGGAGCATGTCAACGCAACGCGTCACCCGCGTGAAATCCCCCCGTTGGCCCCCGTTGGGGTCAGCCCTTAAATATTAATTGACACGGCATGTGTTGCGTGGTGCTCTATGCGCATGGCAAGACGATTACGCATCTTGATGGCGGGCGGTATATACCATGTAACGTGCCGGGGAAATGAACGGGGGCATGTTTTCAAGGATGACCGGGATCGGAAGCGGATGTTGGCTCGGTTGGCCGAGAGCGCGGAGGTTTATCAGGTGCGGGTGTACCTGTATTGCCTGATGTCCAATCACATCCACCTGTTGGTCGAGACCCCATTGGGCAATCTGGATCGTTTCATGGGTAGTCTGTTAACGGGCTACACGGTTTACTTTAATCGGCGGCATAACCGCCATGGACATTTGTTTCAGGGTCGCTACGGGGCGCAGGTAGTTGAGGGAGATGCCTATCTGCTCAAGTTGAGCCGCTATATCCATCTAAATCCGGTTCAAGGTAAACGGTGGAGGGATTGTCCGATCCCCGAGCGGGTGGAGGAGTTGCGGTCATATCCGTGGAGCAGTTACCGAACCTATACCGGGCTTGATAAATGTCCCGATTGGCTCATTACGCAACCGGTCATCCTCATGATGCAGAACCTTGGCCGCCCCTCCACGGCGAGAGCCTATGCCCGTTTTGTTGAATCCGGATTGACGCATACGGATGAAGAATTTGTACAGCTCATGAAATCCAATCCGGTCGCCATTGGCCCGGAAGATTTTGTTACAGGCATCAAGCGTCGTTATCAGGCGGGGATGTCCCGGGTTAAACGCGAAGACATATCACTGCGTGCGATGAAGCAATGGAAGACGCCGGAATCGGTCGGCAAGGCCGTCGAGGAGGTTTTGGGAACCCGTGATGCACACCTTGCCCGTGGCAAGCAAAACGCCGCCGCCCGCGGCTTCTTCGCTTGGGCCTTGCGGCGCTATGCCGGCCTTACCCAGCGCGAAATCGCTCCATACTTGCAAATCACCACCGGGGCCGGTGTTTGCCTGGCCATCCGTCGCGCAACCAGTGCGCCTAGCTTTGTGCGATGGCAACGTAAGCTTGCGTTAATATTTAAGGGCTGACCCCAACATGGGGGTGACCCCAACATGGGGACACCTGAACACTGAAATCCAAAACCTCGTTTACCCCTTCGGGGGCGGGGTGATGAGGAGGAGGCTGTCGAGGCGGAGGGTGGCGGTGGCGAGGAGGTCGCGCAGGCGGGCGAGGCGTTCGGCGGCGGCTTCGAGTTCGTCGTCGCGGATGTGGTCGTTGATCTTCTTGAGCGCGGAGAGGCGGCGTGCTTCGCCGCCGACGACCTCGTCGAGTTGCTTCCGCGCGGTGCGCAGCAGGTCGGGTAGACGTTGATCGGCTGCGTCGCGGGCCGCCTCGAGCAGTTCGGGCAAGGCGGCGCGGATCGCCGGTTGCAGGGCGATGGTTTCCCACGCCTTGGGTTCGCGCAGGCCGGCGGGACGTTCGGTGTATTCGCCCACCGTAACCGTGACCGGGCTGGGCGGCAGGAACCGGCCCAGCTCGAGTTCGGGTGGCGCGATGCAGGTGACGACGAAGACGGCCTGCACGGTGAAACCGCGCGCGGTCGGGGCGATGGCGAGCGCGGCGTTGCCGCTCTCCGCGCCGAGCAGCAGGTCGATCGCCCCACGCACCATCGGATGGTCCCAGGTGATCAGGGCCATGTCCTCGCGGGCCATCGCGCGTTTGCGGTCGTAGGTGGCGGGCAGTGGATCGGGTCCGAGCGGAAACGCCTGGTCGAAAAGGTGCGTGCGTTGGATTAACAGATCACGGCCGGTCATCGGTTCGGGATTCACGCCGAAGTGGTCGCACAGCCGCCCGAACAACGCGGCGAGATCGGGACTGCGGTCCACCGCATCGATCCGGGCGATCCACGCCGCGGCGACAGCCGGGCGGCACGAGTTCAATTCGAGCAGGCGGTCGCGTCCGCGTTCGATGCGTTCGCGCACGGCGAGCCGGTACACCTTGGTCTCGGCGATGAGTTTCAAATCGATCTTCTTCAACCGGTCACGGAAGCGTTCCATGATGTCGTGCGCGCCGGACATCGGCTCCTCGAAGGCGTTGAGCCCTTCGTGGAACCAGCGTAGGCGGTCGTCCTCGACGGCGTGTTCGATGACCGGGACGTGGATGTGGATGTCGCCGGTCTGGCCGATGCGGTCGAGGCGGCCGATGCGTTGTTCCAGCATGTCCGGGTCGTCGGGGAGGTGGATCAGCACGAGGTGCTGGACGAACTGGAAGTTGCGGCCTTCGCCGCCGATCTCCGAGGCGATGAGCAGGCGCGCGCCGTCCGGCTCGGCGAACCACGCGGCCTGGCGGTCGCACTGGATCAGCGGCATGTCCTCGTGAAACAGCGCGGTGTTGACCTTGACCAGCGCCTGCAGGCTTTTCTGCAAGGCGAGCACTTCCTCCTTGGTCTGGGTGATGACGAGCACCTTTCGGTCCTCGTGCTTGCGCAGGAAGTCGGCGAGCCAGTTCACGCGCGGGTCGGTCTTGGAGCCGGGCGCGAGTTGCAGCGGCCAGCGGTGGAGGTGGCGTTTCGGGAATCCCTTCATGGTCGCGCGGGTGTTGCGGAACATGACGCGGCCGGGGCCGTGCTGGTCGAGCAGGTGTTGGAGTTTCGCTTCGTCGCCGGAGGCGATCAGCGCATTGGTTTTAGCGACGACGGCGGCGTAGCGTTCGTGTTCCTCCAGGTAGGCGTCGAGGTCGTGGTAGCGGTGCGGATCGAGCAGGCGCAGTCGGGCGAAGTGGCTTTCTGGTCCGAGTTGCTCCGGGGTGGCGGTAAGCAGGATCAACGAGGGCGTGGCCTGGGCGAGGGCTTCGACGAGCCGGTACGAGGGGCTGGGATGTTCAGGGTGCCAGGTCAGGTGGTGGGCTTCGTCGACGATGAGCAGGTCCCAACCGGCGCCGATGAGCTGGGCGGCGCGGTCGGGGTGGCGCTGGAGGAAGTCGGTCGCGCAGATCACCTGGTGTTCGTCGAGAAACGGATTGTGGTCGTCGTCTTCCTGCATGGTCGCGCAGCGCGGTTCGTCGAGGATGGTGAAGGGGAGGTTGAAGCGGCGGATCAGTTCGACGAACCACTGGTGGACGAGCGGGCCGGGGACGAGGATCAGGGCGCGGTGGATGCGGCCGGTGATGAGCATGCGGTGGAGGATGAGGCAGGCCTCGATGGTTTTGCCGAGGCCGACTTCGTCGGCGAGCAGGATGCGGGGGACGTCGCGGCGGCTGACTTCGGCGGCGATGTAGAGTTGGTGCGGGATGAGGTCGATGCGGCCGCCGAGCAGGCCGCGCACCGGGTTGGCTTCGAGGTCGGCGCGGCGCTGGAGGGTTTCGCGGCGCAGGTCGAACAGCGGGTGGGGGTC
>CALBHI010000025.1 GCA_937894535.1 uncultured Verrucomicrobiota bacterium | reverse complement strand
TTCCCTACACGACGCTCTTCAGATTGGAAGAGCGTCGTGTAGGGAAAGAGTGTATAGGCGGTAATCTTCCCGGTAGCCTGTCATGCAACCGCAGCGCTGCCGGGGCGTCAAGCTTGATTCGGCATGTCCGCCGGTGCTGCGGGGATCTCCGTGGCCTGCGCCTTCAGCGCGGGGAGCCGCACGATGGCGCTGGTGCCGCAGCCGGGGGAGCTTTCGATGGCGATGGAGCCGTGGTGGTCCTCGATGATCTTCTGGGTGATGAACAGGCCGAGGCCGGTGCCTTTGCCGGAACCCTTGCTCGAGTAGAAGGGTTTGAAAATGTGGGGCAGGTGTTGCTGGGCGATGCCCTCGCCGTTGTCGGCGATGGTTAGTTCGACCGCGTCATGGTTGACCGTGCAGGCGATGCGGATCATGCCGGAGGTTTCGTGGAGGGCATCCAGCGCATTCACCACGAGGTTCTGGAGGGCGCGGCGCAGTTGCACGGCGTTGCCGAGGATGGCCACCGCCTCCGCGGGCAACTGGCTTTCCACGCGCACCTGTTTGGTCTGGGCGAGGGGGCGGACGGCATCGAGCACGTCGCCGACCAGTGCGGACAGGTTCATCGGCACGAGGGTCATCCGGTTGTTGCGGGACAGGTCCAGCCAGGATTCGATCAGGTCCTTGCACCGGCGCACGTTCGATTCGATGGCCTCGACATACTCCACGGTTTCACCGTTGTTCGCGGCGGGGGGCGGGGTGCTGCCGGTGATGTCCTGGGCCAGCAGCTGCACATAGCCGAGGATGATCATCATCGGGTTCCGCAAATCATGCACCAGTTCGGCCGAGGCCTGGCCAAGGGCGGCGAGGCGGTTGGTCTTGTTCATCTCCTCGAGCAGTTGCCGGTTCAGTTGTTCGAGGGTCTGGCGGCTTTGTTCGCGGCGGCGGATCAGCTCGGCGCGTTCGACGTTGCGCCGGATGATCTCCAGCATGTCGGTCGCATCGAACGGCTTCTTCATGTAGTCGTTCGCACCGAGCCTGATCGCTTCCTGGGCGGTCTCGAGGGCGCCGTAGCCGGTCAGCATGATGACCGGTACGTCGCTGTTGATCTCGCGGATGCGTTTCAGTCCCTCGATGCCATTCACGCCGGGCATGCGGATGTCGGAGACGACGACGTCGGGGTTGTGTTCACGCAGCAGTTCGAGGCCGCGTTGGACCGAGTCGGCGGTGAGGACATCGAACTCCTTCTTCAGGAGGATGCGCAGGCTTTCCCGCGGCCCCAGTTCATCGTCGATGATGAGGACGCGGTGGTTCTTTTGTTCCGGCATGATCATGGCATCACCTTGGGGCGGTTAGAACGAGTAGGCGTAGGAGGCGCCGATCAGGTGGGCCTCGAAGTCGTAGCTGCCGTTGTAGGCGGGGTTCACGTTGTTGTCCACGTCGCGGCCGTTGAACAGGCCGTAGGCGTAGGCGACATCAACCTGGTGCGGGCCGGAGGTGTAGCCGGCGCCGATGGAGATCACCGACTGGTCTTCCTCGGAGATCGAGGGGAGCATGGTCTGGGAGGGGATGGGGGATTCGAGGTAGATGTAGCCGGCGCGGAGGACGAGCTGGTCGTTCACCTGGTAGTCGAGGCCGAGGCCGTAGGTCCAGTTGTCATCCCAGTCGGCGGGGATCGTGCTGGCGGGCAGGAACGGGGTATTGCTGCCGGCGTCGATGTCGAGCTGGTCGAAGGACGAGTGTTCGACCCATTCGATGTTCACTTCGACGCGGAGTTTGTCGGTCAGTTCGATGCCGTAACCGGCGGCGATGACGGTGGGGAACTCGATGGTGGTCTCGAAGTCGCTCTGCGAGGTCACGAGGGCCGGGATCGGGCCGGCGACCGGGGTTTGGGTGAATTTCGAATCGCCTTCGTAGTCCACTTCGATCGACGAGCGGTAGGTGAGGACGGCGCGCTGTTTCTCGGTGATATCCCACGCCAGGGCGAGGTTGACGCCGAAGCCGCTGCCATCGCCTTGGAAGTACGAGGTGCCGTCGGGGGCGGCGGGGTTGCCGGTGGCCACGCTCCACGGATAGATCTGGCGCAGGTCCAGTTCCGAGTACAGCAGGTTGATGCCGCCGCCCACGGACAGCTGGTCATTGACCCGGTAGCCGAGCGAGGGGTTCAGGTTCACCGCGATCAGTTCGGTGAAGTACGGGGTCGAGTAACGCAGCAGGCTGTCTTTCGGGAAGGTGGTCGAGCGGCCGTAGGGCGTGGTCAGGCCTACGCCGGCGACCAACCGGTCATTCTCGCCGACCTGCCAGGCGGAGAAAAAGTTCGGCAGCACGGCCCAGGGATCCTTCGACTCGGCCTTGCCGCCGGTGGAGGGCTCAAACTCGCGTTTGCCATAGCCGAGGGTAAACGAGGCCATCAACTGGTTGTTGGTCACATTCGGGAGGTTTGCCGGGTTGTGGGTCACCGTCGAGGCGTCATCCATATAGACGATTTTTCCGCCGACCTTGCCGATGGCGGCCATGCCTTCGGGAGGATTGCGGAAGCCGTCCGCCATCACCGCGCTACCCGCCATCACCACGGCGGCCATCCAACTGCCCAACTGATATGTCTTCTTCATGCCTTGGTTATCCTTTCCATGCTTTGCTACGCTATCGGTGTGGTGGTAGAGCACCTTCCATGCCACAGGTAGAAGGGGTGAAATTCCTGGTGTAAATCCTTGCCAAAGCGCTTTTCTGCTGTTCAAATACGTACAAGTGAACGCCTCGTGCAGGTTGGGTGCACGGTTTTGTACAGGCGGTTCTCGGGGGCTGTTGATAACGTGTGAATAACCTGGGGATTAATCTGGGGAAACCGCTTGTGGTATGGGTGGTCCATGGTGGGGCTTGCTGGAAAGGAGCGGGCTTCCGGTGACCTGGCCCCAACCGCGGGTGGTGGTGACCGGCATGGGGGTGCTGGCGGCCAACGGTGTCGGCGTGGACGCGTTCTGGGATACGGTATCCCGCGGGGTGAGTGGCATCGGACCGATCACCTTGTTTGATGCGAGCGCGTTCAAGGTCCACGTGGCCGGGGAGGTCAAGGACTTCCATCTCCTGCAGTATCTCAATGGTGGCATCAAGCCCAAGCGGTATGGGCGGCACACCCAATTTTCCCTGGTGGCGGCGAAGATGGCGGTGGAGCAGGCCGGTCTGGAGCTGGAGGCGTTCGATCGCAAGCGGCCGTTGCCGGTGGCGATGGGGGTGAGCACAAGTGCGATGGAAGTGATTGAGTCCAACGAGGACCGGTTGCGCGATCGCGGTCCGGAGTCGGTGAGTCCGTACGGGGTGAGTTCCTGCCAGCCGCATGCGACGGCGTTGGCGGTGGCGGAGCTCCTCGGCCGCTCAGCGCAGCCGATCACCGCGTCGTCGGCATGTCCGGCGGGGTTGGATGCGTTGGCCATCGGGTTTGAGTTGATCCGTTCCGGAAAACATGACGTGGTCGTGGCGGGCGGGGCGGATGCGCCGGTCACGCCGTTGGCCATGGCTTCGTTCAGTCTGGCCGGCCTTGCCCCGGATTTCGAGATTCCCCCGTCGCGGTGCAGCCGCCCGTTCGACCTGCACCGGCGTGGCGGCATCATCGCCGAGGGCGCGGTGGTGATGGTGCTGGAAAACCTGGCGCATGCCTTGGCCCGGGGGGCGGAACCGCTGGTGGAGATCCTCGGGTATGCGGCCAACGGGGATGATGCCGGCACGGAGTCCGGGGCCGGACTTTACGACACGATGGCCCTGGCGATGGCCAATGCCGGGTTGCGCCACGATGACATTGATTACATCAGTGCCCATGGGCCCAGCCATCCGGTGATCGACCGGGTGGAGACCCGCGAGATCAAGCGGCTGTTCGGGACGAAGGCGCGGACGATCCCGGTCAGTTCGATCAAGGGCGTGGTCGGCAATCCGCTGGCTGCCGCGGGTCCGATGCAGGTCATGGCGACCGCGCTGGGCATGCGGCACGGCCTGGTGCCCCCGACCGCAAACTACGAGGTGCCGGATCCGGCCTGTGACCTCGACTATGTACCGAACCAGGGCTATGCGGTGTCCTTTGACACCGCCCTGGTGAATGTTCATGGCCTTGGAGGTGGCAATACGACCATGGCACTGGCCAAGGTCGTGAGCGCATGAACCTGTTCCAGTTATGCATCCTGGTGTCGATCGTCGCCACCGCCTCGATGGGGATGGTGACCTTCTTCAACCAGCGGGCCCGCCGGGTGAACCAGTTTTCGCTTGTGCTCACGGTGGTCCTGTCGGTTTGGCTCCTGTCGCTGGCCTTCGCGTCGCTGGCCGACACGGTGTACGATGCGATGTTCTGGATCCGGATGTCCACGGTGGCATCGGCGCTGATCCCGATCGCCATTTACCTGGTTCGCCTTTCGATCATGCGGCCGAACACGGCATGGCGCGAAGTCGCCCGCCATGCCTCGGTCTGGCTGGTCGGTTACGCGGCGGTCTTCACCCTCTGCCAAACCACGTACTTCCTGGAGTCGGCCACGCTGCCGGTGACGCGGAACCAGATTCCGGCGCCGCAGTATGGCCCCGGGTTCCTGCTATTCTCCCTCTATATGGTGCTGGCCTGGACCGCGCTGGCTGCCTGTTTTGTGCGCGACCTCACGCGGGCCCGCGGGGTGCAGCGCGCCGAGTTGCAGTTCATCTTTCTGGGCAGCATCCTCGCCCTGTTTTTTGGCATCCTGTTGCTGATCGTTCCCAACTTCACCGGATGGAAGGATCTGGTGCAGTTGCTGCCGCTTTCGGTGAACATCTTCGTGGCGGCGATGGCGTATGGCGTGGCCACGCGCAACCTGCTGGATGTGCCAAATGCGATCCGCCGGATCCTCGCTACCGCGGCCCTGCTGGCCTACCTGACCCTGCTGTACTTTGTCGCGTGGTACATCGCGGACCGGGTGTTGGACGGGGTGGTTGGCGAGAGCGCGCCGGTCGCGAATTTCATCGCGACCGTGGTGGTGGCGCTGGCCATGACCTCGGCCCAAGGCCGGATGAACCAGATCGCCAACCGCCTGTTCGTGCGCTCGCCGCCGATCGACGTCGGCAAGACGATCCAGGAGGCCAGCCGGATCCTCAACACCATCGCCACGGTGGATGAACTGCTCGGCCAGTTCGCCGCGCTGATCACCCGCAAGGTGCAGAGCGAGCATGTGCGTATCATGCTGCTGGAGGAGGAAGTGTACCGCACGCGCCATGTCATTCACGCCGATGCGGAGCCGGCCGCGTTTGACCACACGCATCCGCTGGTGCGTATCCTCGCCGGGCATACCGAACCGCTGGTCCGCGAAATGATCCAGCGTCAGCGCCCGACCGAACAGCTCGCCGAGGCGGAGGCCTGCATGCGTGATCTCGGCATTGCCGCGCTGGTGGGCGTCTATGTCAAGGGCCAGCTCATCGGCCTGATGCTGTTCGGTCCACGCGCCACCGCACGCATCTATGGTTCGGTCGAGGTGGCCTTGCTCCAGGGGCTGGCCGACCAGTTGGCGATCTCCCTCGACAATGCGAAGCTCTACACCGAAGTCCAGAACAGCCGCATCTACAACGACATCCTGCTCGACCGGCTGGTCAGCGGGGTCATCGCGGTAAATCCGTCTCGCCGCATCACCGTGTTCAACCGCGAGGCCCAGCGCATCACCGGCCTTCGCCATGAGGATGTGATCGGGGGCGGTTTGTCGCGGTTGCCGCCCACCATCGCCAGCGCGCTGGATCAGACCTTCGATCTTGGCGGCAGCCGCGATGTGGACACCAGCCTGGTCGTCGGCGAACGCGAGGTGCCGGTTCGGTTCGGCTGCACGCTCTTTCATAGTTACACCGGCAAGGTGCTGGGGGCGCTGCTGGTCTTCACCGACCAGACCGAGATCAAGAAGCTCGAGCAGCAGGTGCGCCGCACCGACCGGTTGGCCAGCCTTGGCACGCTGGCCGCCGGCATGGCCCACGAGATCAAGAACCCGCTGGTCTCGATGAAGACCTTCACCCAGTTGCTGCCCGAGCGGTACGATGATCCGGATTTCCGCAACACCTTTTCCAGCCTGCTCGGCGAGGAGGTCTCGCGCATCGACCGGATCGTCAACCAGCTCCTCCGCTTCGCGCGCCCGGCCAAGCCCAGCCTGTCGCCGGTCAGCCTGCACGCCATCGCCGACAACACGCTGAATCTGGTCAAGCAGCAGCTCCGCCAGCGCAACATTGCCTTGAACCGGCGGTTCGAGGCCGAGCCGGACCTGATCCTCGGCGACAACGACATGCTGGCCCAGGCCCTGTTGAATTTTTTCCTGAACGCGATCGATGCGATGGGCGAACGCGGATCGCTGACCGTCACCACCCGCGTGGTGAAAGTGCCCACGAAACAACTCGACCTGTGGGGCCACGCCATTACCGTGCAGCGGCTGCGCCTGAGCATCGAGGACACCGGGCCGGGTATCGAGCCGGACAACCAGTTGCACGTGTTCGATCCGTTC
>CALBHI010000024.1 GCA_937894535.1 uncultured Verrucomicrobiota bacterium | reverse complement strand
ACGCCCGATCGTGGTGTTTGACGAGTTGCATAAATACCCCCGTTGGAAAAACTTCCTGAAGGGGTATTTCGACCTGTATGGATCGATGTGCCAGGTGATCGTCACCGGCTCGTCGCGGCTCGACGTATTCCGGCGAGGGGGCGATAGCTTGATGGGTCGGTACTTTCTTTTCCGCATGCATCCTCTGAGCGTCGCCGAATTGATCCGTCAGGATCATCCCGGCGACGCGATCATTCGTCCTCCGCGTGAACTGGACGAAGAGGCCTGGCAACGGCTTTGTCGTTTCGGTGGATTTCCCGAACCATTCCTACAGGCCAACGAACCCTTTTCCCGGCGCTGGCAAACGCTACGCCACACCCAACTGTTTCGCGAGGATGCCCGGGATTTGACCCGTGTACAGGAAATCGCCCACCTGGAGATCATGGGTCGATTGCTGGATGATCGAAGTGCCAGCCAACTTGTGCTGGCCAATCTGGCTCGCGATGTCGGCATTGCTCAAACCACGGCAAAAACCTGGTTGGAACTGCTGTGTGCCTTGCACGCAGGATTTACGGTAAGGCCTTGGTTCCGGAACGTCAGCAGCGCCATCCGCAAGGAACCCAAATGGTTCATCCGCGACTGGGCCACCATCAGTGATCCGGGTCGTCGTTTCGAGACCATGGTCGCCGTCCACCTGCTCAAGGCCGTTGAAGGGTGGACGGATCTGGGATTGGGGGAATTTTCGCTGCATTATGTCCGCAACAAACAGAAGCAGGAAGTTGACTTTCTCGTCACCCGCGATCAGCAACCCTGGTTCCTGGTGGAAACCAAGGTCAACGACAACAACCTGCACCCGGATCTCGCCGCATTTCAACGGCAACTGGGCGCGGCCCATGCCTTCCAGGTCGTCCAGCACCTGCCCTACCTGGATGCGGATTGTTTCGAGCGGACCACACCCACCGTTGTGCCGGCCCGGACATTTCTATCCCAATTGCTCTAACATCCCGGTCAGGCCTGGCGGTTTGCCCCCAAACACACTTGCGTTTTACCCTGCCAACCAGTACCGTCTACGCGTTTTAGGTGGGGTATTTGACCTTTACTACCCGTCACTTCAGGGTTTTCCTGAAGATTCCCCCCGATGATGGCCGGATGCGGCCGGTTTTTTTAGAGAAAGGCCTGAATTATGACCGAATCGAACCTTTCGGACGAACAGTTGGAACTGGACAAGTTGGAGACCAAGGA
Source organism: uncultured Verrucomicrobiota bacterium (assembly GCA_937894535.1). Taxonomy (GTDB): domain Bacteria; phylum Verrucomicrobiota; class Kiritimatiellia; order CAIVKH01; family CAIVKH01; genus CALMUP01. The sequence goes on along the minus strand of CALBHI010000024.1, from coordinate 324 downwards.
CTGGCTGGACTCGATGGATGAAGTCATCGCCCGCCGCGGCAAGGACCGCGCCCGCGACATCCTCCAGAGCATGCAGATCCGCGCCCAGAAACGCGGCGTGAAACTGCCCGCCACTTCAGTAACCCCTTACACCAACACGATTTCCATCGAACACCAGCCGGCCTTCCCCGGCGACCGCGAGATCGAGCGCCGCATCAAGTCGCTGATCCGCTGGAACGCGATGGCCATGGTCGTACGCGCGAACCGTCAGGACCCGAGCGTCGGCGGCCACATCTCGACCTTCGCCTCCGCCGCGACCCTCTACGAAGTGGGCTTCAACCACTT
>CALBHI010000023.1 GCA_937894535.1 uncultured Verrucomicrobiota bacterium | reverse complement strand
CCCGACGTGGATGTCGTCATCAACGGGGCGGCCTTCACCCGCGTGGATGATGCCGAACGGGAGATCGAGACGGCCCGGCGGATCAATGCCGACGGGGCCGGCCACGTCGGCACCGTGTGCGCGGAACGCGGTATCCGTTTGCTGCACATCAGCACCGATTACGTCTTCGACGGCCGCAAGCACGCCGCTTATGCCGAGGCCGATGCGGCATCGCCCCTGAGCGTCTATGGCATGACCAAATGGCAGGGTGAATTGCTGGTCCGCGCCGCATCGCCGCAGGCGTTGATCGTGCGCACCCAGTCGCTGTATGGATTAAACGGACGGAACTTCATCAAGGCCATCCTCAACCAGATCATTCAGGGCAAACGAACCCTGACCGTGGTCAGCGACCAGGTGTCCTCGCCGACCTATACCCGGCACCTCGCCGAGGCGTTGCTCACGTTGGCGCCCTTGGCGGATACCGGGGTGGTGCATGCGGCCGCGCGCGGATCGTGCTCGTGGTTCCGGTTCGCCGAGGAGATCCTCGCGATGTGCGGTATCCGCTCGGTCCAGGTTACCCCGATGAAGTCCGAGGAATTGAAGTATCCGGCACCCCGGCCCGCCTATTCGGTGCTGGCCACCGACCTGTACACGCAATGGACCGGCGCGTTGATGCCGACCTGGCAGGATGGGCTGCGTGCCTACCTGCGCGAGGAGCCGCTGGCGGTCCAGGCGATCGAGGCTTCGCGCGGTTGATCCGGGATGATCAGCGCGCCGGGATGAACAACTTCTGGCCGACGCGCAGCACGTCGGCACTCTTCAGGCCATTGGCCTGGATAATGTCCTCGGTCCGGGCTCCATAGGCTTTGGCGATCGCCGAAAGGGTTTCTCCGGGACCTACCACGTGTTCGTAGCCTTCGTTGCTCACCGCACGCCGCGGGGCGGCCTGGCTGGCACTGGAGGAACGGGCGGGAGCGGAAGACATCACGCTCGATATCTTCTTCGAAAGCGAGTCCACGATCTCCCGTTTGTCGGCCTCGCGGGCCGCATCCACCGCCCGGATGCGTTTGTTCAGTTCGTCGAGGGTGGCATTGAACCCGGCCAGTTGGGATTGGTTTGCGCGGGCGAGGTCGTTGTTCGACGTGCTGACCTGCTGCTGCAGGCGCTGGAAGTCAGACTCGAGGGCTTCCAGGCGGGCGCGGATGCGGCGGAGATCCTCCTGCAGGATCAGGCTGTCTTCCGTCTGCTGCTGGGACACCCGGCGCTGTTCCGCCGGGTCGACGATACATCCGCTGGCGGCGAGCAAGGCTGCTGCGGCGAGGCTGGTCTGGAAGAATACGCGTACTTTCATGGTGCAGTCTCCGAAAAGGTTGGTTTACACTATGCGACGCGACGCGATGTTCCAAGAAGAATGAAAAACGTGCATGGGGGTGTTCATGACCGGTGATGTGTTGATCCGCAATGCGCGGGTATGGCCTTCGGCCTACCGCGAGGTGATCGAGAACGGCTCGGTGTTGATCAAGGATGGCCGGATCGAGCGGGTGGGGGAGTTTTCGGCGCGGGCGACGACGGTGATCGATGCCGACGGCTGCCTGGTCATGCCCGGCTTGATCCAGGGCCATATCCACCTGTGCCAGACCATTTTTCGCGGGGTCGCCGAGGACCTCGCCCTGCTGCCGTGGCTGCGCGGGTACATCTGGCCGATGGAGGCGGCTCATACCCCTGAATCGATCCGCGCCTCGGCCCTGCTCACCTGTGCCGAATTGATCCGTGGGGGTACGACCGCCTTTCTGTCGATCGAGACCACCCGCCACACCGATGAAACCTTCCGGGCGGTGGACGAAGCCGGTCTGGCCGCCCACATCGGGCACTGCCTGATGGACGAGACCGGCGGCTACGATCCCATCGCCGTTGACAACCGTGAGGCCCTGGCCTATTGCGATGTGCTGCTCGACCGCTGGGCCGATCATCCGCGCCTGCGGCTCGCGGTGGCTCCGCGGTTCGCGTTGAGTTGCTCCGAGGACAACATGCGCATGGCCTGCGAGTATGCGCGCGACCGCGGGCTGCGGCTGCACACCCATAGTTCGGAACAGCGCGAGGAGGTTGCGCTGGTGAAGCAGATGACCGGCCGCTACAACATCAACTACCTGCACGATGTCGGGCTCACCGGTCCGGACGTCGGCCTCGCGCATTGCGTGCATGTGCGGCCGGAGGAGCTGGAATTGCTGCGCGAGACCGGGACCCATGTGTTGCACTGCCCCTCGGCGAATTTCAAACTCGCCTCCGGTATTGCCCCGATTCCCGAATACCTCAAGGCCGGGATCAATGTGGCGATCGGAGGCGACGGCGCACCGTGCAACAACCGGCTCGACCAGTTCATCGAGATGCGCGAGGCCGGCCTGATGCAGAAGATCCGGCTTGGTCCCGACGCCCTCAGCGCACGTGACGTCGTGGCCATGGCCACCGAGGGAGGAGCGCGTTTGCTTGGCTGGGAGGACGAGATGGGCACGCTCGATCCGGGCAAGCGGGCCAACCTGATCCTCGTCGACGAATCCGGCTTCCACACGTTGCCCTCGACCGATCCCGCCACCAACGTGGTTTACTCCTCTACCGCGGCGGATGTGGTCATGACCATGGTGGACGGGGAGATCCTGTACGAGGAGGACCGGATCACCACCATCGACGAGGACGCGCTGCGCGATGAAGTCCGTCGCGAGCGGGCGGCCTTGTTAAAGCGGGCGGGCATCGCCTGACCGCCGTGGCGGTCAGGGGCGTGCGTACTGGCGGGCGATCCAGGTGTGGACCATGTCGGTGGCGACGCCGCCGTTGACGAATTCATCGAAGGCCGTTTCGCGGGTGAGCGGACCGGTCGGGCCGTCGATGACCGCGATCGGCACCGGCTCGCGGGAATGGCCACGCAGCGACACCGGCGTGCGGTGGTCCATGGCGAGGATCAGCCGGTAGGGCTCACCCCGGGCTTCCAGCCGTTTCCACACCGGGGCGACCACCCGTTGGTCGAGTAACTCCACGGCGAGTTTCTTTTTCTGGGCATCACCCATGTGGCCGCACTCGTCGGGGGCTTCGATGTGGATGTAGACGAAATTGCCGGACTCGAGTTCGCGGAAGGCGGCGTCCACCTTGCCCTCGAAATTGGTGTCGATGAATCCGGTCGCGCCGGGGATACGCGGGGCGTTCAGGCCGGCGAGCACACCGAGCCCGCGCACCAGGTCCACGGCGGAGATGATGCCGCCGACGAGGCCAAATTTCTCCCGGTAGGAGGGGATGTGCAGGGCGCGGCCCTGGCCCCACAACCAGATCTGGGTGGCCGGGCGTTCGCCCCGGGCGATGCGGGCACGGTTGACCGGGTGGTCGGCCAGAATGACCCGCGAGGCATCCATCAGCGCCTGGAGCTCGGCGGCGCGAGGCCCCTTCGGGAGGTGGTCGGCAATCGGCCGGTCGGCGATGTCGTGGGGCGGCTGGGTGGTGACCTCCACCGGCCCGTTTTTCCAAACGATCAGGTGGCGGTAGCTGACTCCGCCGTGGAACCGGAGCCCGTCGCGGCCGAGTTTTTCCTGGATGGCGGCGATGAGTTCATGTGCTTCCGGGGTGGAAATATGGCCGGCGGAGTAATCGGTCATGCGCTCGTCGGAGACATGCACCAGGTTGCACCGCATGGCGACGTCATCGGCCTCCAGCGGGATGCCCGCGCCGGCGGCCTCGATCGGGGCGCGTCCGGTATAGGCGTCGAGCGGGTTGTAGCCGAGCAGGCTCAGGTTCGCGACATCGCTGCCGGGGGGCAGGGCCTCCGGTACGGTCTGCACCATGTCGATGCGTCCGGCGGCGGCGAGTTTGCGGATGGTGGGGATCTCGGCGGCCTGCAGGATGGTCCGGTTGCCCAGGCCGGGGACGGGGTAGTCGCCCATGCCGTCACCAACGATTACAATGTACTTCATAGTCGCATTTCCTCGAGCCCGCTACTGTACGGTAGCACGGAGGTCCGGTCATTAAAAAAGTCACGGGTGGGCGGATCAGCCGGCGGATGGCGGGGATGGACGCAATGCGTTGGCGACCTTGGCGGCCAGCTCGTTCTTGCGGAACGGTTTTTGCATGAAGTCCACCACGCCGAGTTCGGTCAGGGAGTCCATGCGGTGGTCCTGCATGAAGCCGGAGGAGATGATGGCGCGGACCTGCGGGTTGATGGCCTTCAGTTCCCGGAACGTCTCCTCGCCGCTCAGGCCGGGCATGATCATGTCGAGGATGACCAGGTGGATTTCGTGGCCGCGTTCGCGGTAGAGGCTGACCGCTTCATGTCCGTTGGTGGCGGTCAGGGTGCGGTAGCCGATGGAGGTCAGAATCTCGCGGGTGGTGCGCAACACGATATCCTCGTCGTCGACGATCAAAACAATGCCGGGTATGTGGGCGCGCTCAATCCCGGCGGCGGCCTCCGTGGAGGCCGGCAGTGCGGTATCGGTCACCGGCACGCCCAGGATAAAGGTGGTGCCATGGCCGGGTTTGCTGGTGACGTCGATGTAGCCACCATGGTCCTTGACCGTGCCGTAGACCGCGGCGAGGCCAAGGCCGGTGCCGCCCATTTTGCCCTTGGTGGTGAAGAACGGTTCGAAAATATGGAGCATGGTCTCGCGGTCCATGCCGGTGCCGGTATCGGTTACGCTGACTTCGACGAAGGCTCCAGGCCGGATCGGGTAGGGGTTCCGCTCGCAGTCGCCAGGAGTCAGGGTGATGTTGCGGGTGACGATGGTCAGGGTACCGCCGTTGGGCATGGCGTCGCGTGCGTTGACACCCAGGTTCAGCAGCGCATTCTGCAATTGGGTGCGGTCGCCGAGAACGGCGTAGCTGGTGGCGTTCAGGTGCTGGGTGATGGTGATGCGGCGATCGAGGGTATGCTGGAGCAGGGAGACGAAGTGTCCGATCACCGTGTGCAGGTCCACCGGTTTGATGTCGCGCGGGGTCCGGCGGGAAAAGGCGAGCAATTGCTGCACCAGGTCGCGGGCTCGTTCAGAAGCTTCAAAAATGTTGTTCAGGTAGGGCCGGCCGGGATGTCGGTCGTCCAGCCGGGCCCCGAGCAGTTCGGCGGAACCGAAGATGCCGGCGAGCAGGTTGTTGAAGTCGTGGGCCACCCCGCCGGCGAGGCGTCCGATCGATTCCATTTTCTGTGTTTCGTTCAGGCGGTGGGTCAGGCGGTTTTCCTCGGTCACATCGCGCAGGACGAGGACGAGGCCCGCATACCGCTGGTTCTCCTTGCGGATCGGCGACCAGTTCAGCGAGACATCGCGGATCACCCCATCGCGAGACGTCAGCGACAACTGGTGGGCCAGGCCGGTCCGTTCGCCGTCTTGCAGGGCGAGGCGCATGATTTCGTCGACCGGCTGGCGCTCGCCATCGGTGTCGCTCAGGTTCAGAATCTGGCCAAGTTTGAGGCCGAGCGCCTCCCGGGCCAGTTGTCCGGTCATCTTTTCCGCGACGGGGTTCATGCTTACGACACGGCCTTCGGCGTCGGTGGCGATCACCCCGTCCGCGATGGAATTCAGGATGATCATGAGGTTCTCACGGCTGGTCCTCAAGGCTTCCTCGGCCTGTTTGAGCTCGGTGATGTCCAGCACCACGCATAACACGCTGGTGGGGACACCATCGCGGTGACGGAAGGGGATTTTGCTCACCTGGACAATCCGCGGGTGGCCGTGCCGGTCATGTACGCGTGCCTCGGGGATGAACATCGCCTGATGGTTTTCCAGGACCTGTTGGTCTTCCTTCCGGTAAAGGTCGATGTGAGGGTCCCCGGGATGCACCTCGGCATGACCGCGCCCGATAATGTCGGTCACCGGCAATCCCATGGACTGCGCGGTCGCCTGGTTGGCGAGGATGTAGCGGCCTTGGCGGTCGCGCGCAAAGATCGCAAATGGGATCAGGTCGATGATCTGGCTCAATTCGGCGGTGCGCGAGCGCACCTGTTTGCGCAGGGACCAGTTCACCGCGCCAACGAGCAGGAGCAACACGGTGACGATTCCGGTTGCGGTCAGGACCGTGCGCAACAAACGGCTGTCCGCCCGGTCATACACGGAAAACCAACGGTCATAGATCGCATCGTAGGTCCCGTCGGCTTTGATATTCGCCAGGCCTTCGTTGAGAATGTCCACCAACCGGTCATTCCCTTCGGTTACGGCAAAGCAATAGGGGATGGCGGGCAGGTCGGCTTTCACCGCTCGGACGCCGCCGTGGCCGAGTTCATTCAGCAACCGGAAGGCCTGGATGCGGTTTACGATCGCACCGTCGCAGGCCCCGGCGATCAGTTGACGTATCGCCGCCGGTGCGTCTTCCACGGGTTGCATGCGCGCAAGGGTTCCCTGCTGCTTGACCAGGTCGTACATCACGCCGCCCTTCTGAACGACAACCATCGCGTCTCGGGCATCGGCCATGCTGTGGATGGGGGAGCCTTCCGGCACGAACAGGTCGAATGTCAGTTGCTTGGTTGGGGTGGTGAAGTCAAAGAGTGGTTCGCGCGACGGGATACGTGCCATGCCGGGAATGATGTCAACCGCACCCGCCTGTAGGGCATCGCGCGCCTCGTTCCAGGGCAGCAATTGGATCTCGACCCGCAACCCCATGACCGAAGCCACCGCACGCAATACATCGATGTCGAAACCGGCGGGGAGGCCATTGTCCAGATAACAGAAGGGGGGATAGTCACGATCACCGACCACCCGCAAGGGTTGGCTGCGCCAACCGGCATCCCCCTCCATAAGAACGCTTGAATCAGCTGCGAAAGGTTCGGCCGTAACGGCCAAAAGAGCCATCAGGGCCAGGCTGCGCACGCAACTGGAACGAGTGAAGCGAAACCGCGGTCGTAGCATGATAAACCCCTATCATAACAACCCTTTCAGCACAAGCGTTCCCCGCGCTCCGGGTCATCTGGCACAGACAAAAATGAACCAACATTTGGATTGCCATACCAGTACAGGTAGGCATGATTAGAAACGGTTAAGTGTTTCTCCTCCTGCCACATCGTGGAACGGCTTAACGATGGGCAGGCGATCAAGCGAGGTTGAAGTAATGATCATGAACAAACGTTGCGCGCTTTTTTTCGCTGTTCTGTTTACTGGCTGCTTAACCGGTTTGGCCCAGACCAACCAGGGCCCGACGGTTGCCCGTCCGGTATCCGTCACGGCGACCGAGGACGCACCCTTCACCTTCAATGGCGGCAACCTGATCAGCGTGGCCGATCCCGATGTCGGCGCGAGTAACCTGGTCGTAAATCTTTCGGTGACCGGATCAGGCACCTTGACGTTGAGTGGGATTGCGGGGTTGACCTTTACCAACGGAAGCAACGGTTCCTCGTCCATGGCCTTCCGGGGGGTGTTAACGAACGTCAACAATGCCCTGAACAACCTGGTCTATTCGAATGCACCCAACTCGAACGGCACGTTCGTGATGACCATCAATGTGAACGACCTCGGGCACAATGGTTCCGGCGGAGCCCGCGCCACCAACGTCACCGTCACCATCAACGTCGCCCCGGTGAACGACCGGCCGGTGATGGATCTCCCCGCCGCGAACTCCGTGGCGGAAGAGGGGCAGATCGTGCTTCCCATCCGCAATCTTGATCCTGATCGGCTCGACACCAACGGTTCATCCTACACCTTCCGTTTTTCGATGTCCGCGACGAACGGTGTATTCGTGCTGGGTTCGACCAACAACCTGACCTTCACTGCCGGCACTCCGCTGGTCACCACCGGCGGTGTCATCGTCATCACCAATGCAACCTTTGAAGGTCCGTATGCGGACATGTCGAATGCGTTGGCCGGGGTGGTATACCTCCCCCGGTTGAATGTGAATGGTGCCGACACCT
>CALBHI010000022.1 GCA_937894535.1 uncultured Verrucomicrobiota bacterium | reverse complement strand
ATCCGCATCGGCCAGAAGCTGGCGATTCCCACCGGCAAGGGTCAGGCTGCTCCGGCGGCGGCCGCTGCCCCCGCGGCCCCGGCCGCACCCGCCGCTCCGGCACCAGCCCCGGCTCCTGCTCCTGCTCCGATTCCGGACCCGGTCGTTGAATCCACCCCGCCGTTGATTGCCCCCGAAGCTTCGGTGGCTCCGGCGGTAACGGATGCCGCGACCGATGCCGATGCGCCGTTCCCGTACAATGTGAAGGAAGGCGACACGCTGGACAGCATCGCGATCAAGTTCAGCGCCCGCAAGGATGTCATCATGCGGCTGAACAACATGACCACGGAAACCGTTCGTCCCGGCCAGAAGCTGCTGATCCCGTGGCAGTAATTCCCATGTTACATTGGTAAGGCGTGAACGCAGATCTTCGGGTCTGCGTTCATTGTTTCAGGACCATGCGAAAGTCCGCTTCTGCATTATTGGCCATCGCGCTGATCCTGACCACGCTCGGCGTGGTCATCCTGTTCAGCACGAGTTCGAGTCATTTCTACCGGCAGGTGGGCTTTGTCGCGGTGGCCATCGCCTTGTGCGTGCTGGTGATTCGCGTGCCGTACCAGAAGTGGCGGCTTCTGGCGTTGTTCGTGGGATTGGGGGCGGTGGTCCTGCTGATCATGACCGCGATTCCGGGGGTGGGCATTGAAATCAATGGTAGCCGGCGCTGGTTGAAGTTCGGTCCGGTCAATGTCCAGCCATCCGAAATCGCCAAGTTCGCCCTGATCCTGCTGATGGCGCGCTGGCTTTCCGATCATCAGCGCTACATCAAAACCATCAAGCAAGGCGTCGTGATTCCCGGCGCGATCATCCTGCTGTTTGCCTTCCTGATCATGTTGCAGCCCGATTACGGAACCACGGTATTGCTCGGGGCAATCGGCGTTGCCATGATGTTTGCCGGTGGCACCCGGTTTGGCTACCTGCTGATCATGGCTGCTGCGGGAGCCGGAGCCATCGCGTACATGGTGTCGAAAAATCCGGTGCGTATGCGGCGTATCATGGCGTTTCTGCATCCCGAGGAATTCGCCGACACCGAAGGGTTTCAATTGCTGCAGGCCATCTATGCGTTTGTCATCGGTGGTTTTGGCGGGGTCGGACTCGGCGACAGCTTGCAGAAGAAGTCATACCTGCCCGAGGCCCATACCGACTTCATTCTCGCCATCCTCGGGGAAGAGCTGGGCTTTCTCGCCTCGTTCAGCGTGATTTCCCTGTTTGCCGCCTTTTTCACGATCGGTTTGTTGGTCAGCTATAAACTGGAAGATGTGTACGCCCGCCTGCTGGCCTTCGGACTGACCATGATGATTTCGGTTCAAGCCGCCATCAACATCGGCGTGGTGACCGGATGCCTGCCGACCAAAGGCCTTCCGCTGCCGTTTATCAGCTACGGCGGCACCAGCATCGTCATGACCATGGTGATGGTCGGCGTGCTGGTGAATGTAGCCTACCAAGGCAATCAGGATCAGCCGGCATCCCGTCGCCATGGACGGCGCGATCTGGAAACTTGAGCCGTGGTCCGCCGGTCGCCGGATTCAGGCGGTGGTGTCACGTCCGGCGTTGATCAACCGGTCAAACTCGCCCGACTGGATCATCGGTTCCAGCTTGCGCCAGCCAGGGATGTGAACCCCGTTGACGAAAATCTGCGGCACGAAATCGACCTCGCCGCAACGTTCCTTCATCGCCCGCGCCGTCGGGGTGTCGCGAAAGCGGTCATGGTCCCAGAACACCTCATGGGCGGTGAAGGCCAGGCCCCGGCTGCGGAAGTAATCCATCGCCTTGTGGCAAAGCCCGCAGATGTCGGCATAAAACAGCTCAATGACCGGTGTCTTCATGGCGGAAACCTACCACGGGCGGGTCGGGACGCCAACCGGGATGACACGGCTTTCCTCCCGCAAAGTTTTGTGGTAGATTAGCCCACTTTGATGGAGTTTCAGCGCATGAGTGAATGGATTGAAGTGGCCACCGTGGATGAATTCAAGAAGACCGACCGGAAACTGGTCGATCTCGGCGGCAATTACCAGATCGGCGTGTTTAAGCTGCCCGAAGGCTTTTATGCGGTGAGCGCTTGGTGCAGCCACCAGAAAGCGACGATCATGCACGGCGATATCGACGGATTCGAGATCGAGTGCCCCCTGCACGCGGCGCGGTTTGACCTGCGCGATGGCCGCCACACCTGTTTGCCCGCCGTTCGCCCGATCGCCTCGTATGAACTGAAGGTCGAAGGCGACCGCATCCTCCTGAAGAAGCCGGCGTGATGTCATGACCAACCCCCTTCCATTTGATGCCGAGGCGTTCCGCGCCCGCTTTCCGATCCTCGGGCAGACGGTGCGCGACGGCAAACCGCTGGTGTACCTCGATAGCGCCGCGACCACCCAGAAGCCGGTCGAAGTCCTCGACAACCAGCGCGACTACTACACGACGATGAATGCCAACGTGCACCGGGGCATCCACCGCCTGGCCGAACTCGCCACCGAGCACTACGAAAATGCGCGCGTGAAGGTCGCCCGCTTCATCGGCGCGCCCGACCCGCGCTCCATCGTCTTCACCCGCGGCACCACCGAGGCCATCAACCTGGTCGCCCAAAGCTGGGGCCGTGCGAACCTGAAGCCCGGCGACACCGTGGTGATCACCGCCATGGAACACCACAGCAACATCGTGCCGTGGCAACTGGTGGCCGCAGCCACCGGCGCCAAACTCGCCCACATTCCGTTCACCCCGGAAGGCGAACTCGACCTCGCCGCGTTCGACCGGTTGATGCAGGGACCGGTCAAGCTGGTCGCGCTGACCCACATGTCAAACGTGCTCGGTACGATCAATCCGGTGGAATCGATCATCGCCGCCGCACACCGCACCGGGGCGCTGGTGCTGGTCGATGGCGCGCAGAGTGTGCCATTCATGCCCATCGATGTCGTGGCCATGGACTGCGATTTCCTCGCCTTTTCCGGGCACAAGATGATGGCCCCGACCGGAATCGGCGTGCTGTACGCGAAGCCGGCTTTGCTGGAGGCGATGCCTCCGTTCCTCGGCGGCGGCGAGATGATCAGCAAGGTCACGCTTGAGGCCTCGACCTGGGCGGAGATCCCGCACAAGTTCGAGGCGGGCACGCCGAACATCGCGGGAACGATCGGCCTCGGTTCAGCCATCGACGTGTACGAGGCGATGGACCGAGCGGCCGCGCGCCGCCACGAGGAGGCGTTGACCGCGTATGCGATGGAGCGTCTGGTGGAGGTGGACGGGTTGACCATCCACGGTCGTGCCGCCCACCGCGGTGGGGCAGTTTCGTTTTCCATCACCGGGGTGCATCCGCACGACATCGCGCATTTTGTGGACCAAGACGGCATCGCGGTGCGGGCCGGCCACATGTGTGCGCAGCCGTTGATCCGCCAACTCGGTGAAACGGCATTGACCAGGGCCAGCCTGTATTTCTACAACACCCGAGCGGACATCGATGCGCTGGTCGCCTCGCTGCTCCGCGTGAAGAGGTTCTTCGACCGTGCACCTTGACGAAATCTACCAGGAAATCATCCTTGACCACTACAAGCACCCGCGCCACTTCGGGAAAATCCCGGACGGGCAGGCGATGGTGGACGAGGAAAACCCGACCTGCGGCGACCACATCAAGCTAAACGCCGCGGCAGCCGATGGCGTGCTGCGCGAACTGGTCATCGAATGCGCGGGCTGTGCGATCTGCACCGCCTCGTCCTCGATGATGGCCGAGAAGGTCATCGGGCGCCCGGTCGCCGAGGTGCGCGACCTGATCGCCCGCTTCAACGCCATGATGCGCGGCGGACCTGAACTGTCCGACGATGAACTCGGCGACCTTGCCGCGCTCAAGGGGGTGCGCAAGTATCCGTTGCGCATCAAGTGCTGTACCATGGCGTGGCATGGCCTCGATGCCGCGCTGAACCAGGTGAAGGGCTGACCATGGGGATCATCGCCCGCGTGTTATCCATCCGCGGCCTGACCCGCGGCCTGCGCGAGGAGGACCTGACCTCCGATCCACTCGTGCTGTTCGACCGCTGGTTCCGCTTTGCCCGCACGGCGCGCATCTTCTGGCCGGATGCCACCGCGCTCGCCACGGCGGACGCCGACGGCCAGCCTTCGGTCCGCATGGTCCTGTTGAAGTCCTACGACGAACGCGGCTTTGTCTTCTACACCAACTACGAAAGCCAGAAGGGGCGCGAGCTGGACGCCAACCCGCGCGCTTCGATGGTGATCTACTGGAACGAGTTGGTGCGCCAGGTTCGCATGACCGGCCGCGTGGAAAAACTTTCCCGCGAGGAGTCGGAACGTTACTTCCATCGCCGTCCGCGCGGCAGCCAGATCGGGGCCTGGGCCTCGAACCAGGATAGCACGGTGACCAGCCGCGCCGAGCTGATGGCGAAGTACGACCAGTACGAAAAACAGTTCGCCGGCCAGCCGGTGCCGTTGCCGCCCTACTGGGGCGGATACCGGGTGGTTGCCGACCAGATCGAGTTCTGGCAGGGGCGGACCTACCGGTTGCACGACCGTTTCCGCTACACCCGCGGCGCGAACGGGTGGAGCTGGGTCCGGCTGAGTCCATGAAAACGTGGGGCCGCCGCATGGCCGTGGTGGCTGTGGTGCTCTTCGTGGCCGCGAACATCCTGGCTTACCGCCATGCCGGCGCGTTTTTCATCTACACCGAGCACGGAAACCGCACACCGCCGCCCGAGTCGCTCACTTGGCCGGATCGCCTGCGGATCCTGCTGCGCGGGATCGAGGTGCCGAAGCCGGTGTCGCACACCACACCGGCCGCGTGGATGCTCCCATACGAGGAGGTGGCGGTGCCGGGGCGCGACGGACTGACCTTGTCCGGCTGGGTGATTCCGTCCGACCGTACCAACATCGTCGCGGTGGTGTTCCACGGCTACAGCAGCGAGAAGTCCGGCATGTTGCATGAGGCGGCCGCCTTGCATGACCTGGGCTGCACGGTGGTGCTGGTGGATTTCCCCGGGCATGGCGGTTCGCCCGGCTACCGCACCACGCTGGGGTGGGACGAGGCACGCGATGTCGCGGCGGTGGTGGGGTGGGTCCGTACCACCTGGCCGCAGCACCGGGTGCTGGCCTACGGACATTCCATGGGCGGGGTGGCGGTGTTGCGAGCGATGGCCGCATTCGGAGCCCGGCCTGATGCTGCGATCGCCGAGTCGGTTTTTGATACCTTGCCCGAGGCAATCCGCGAGCGGTTCCGATTGATGCGGGTGCCGCCGTTTCCCGGCGCGGAGGTGCTGTTGTTCTGGGGCAGTGTCCGGCTCGGCATCAACGGGTTCGCCCACGATGCGGTGGCCTATGCCCGGGACATCACCACGCCGATCCTGGTCATCCACGGCGAGGCCGACAACCGGGCTCCGTGGCGGCGTGCGCAGAAGGTCAGCGATGCCTTGCGCGGGCACCGGGAATTTCTGCTTATTCCTGGTGCCGGGCATGTTAACGTGTGCCTCACCGATCCGGAGCGGTGGAGCAGGGCGGTGGCGGACCTGTTGGCCCGCTGACACGTGGCGTTGCTGCGCGCACCGATTCAGTTGGGTTCGTCCTCGAAATCCAACGGGCTTTTGCGTTCCTTCAGGGTCCGGCTCTGCACGGTGTGGGTATAGATCATGGTCGTGCGGACGTCGCTATGGCCCAGCATTTCCTGGATGGTGCGGATGTCGTAATTGTTGCGGAGCAGGTGGCTGGCGAAGCTGTGGCGAAAGGTGTGCGCAGTAATGCGTTTGGGGATGCGGGCCTTCAGTACGGCGGTGCGGAGGGCGCGTTGGAACACGGATTCGTGCATGTGGTAGCGGCGGTAGGTGTTTTCCGACGGCACGAAGGTCAGGGTATGCGCGGGGAACACCCACTGCCAGACCAACTCCCGCGCGGCGCTTTTCCACTTCCGGCTCAGTGCGCCGGGCATGAACACCCCGGCGTACTCCGCGGCCAGATCCTTCTCGTGCAGTTTGTAGACGCGCTTCAGGTGTTTCTTCAGTTCCGGGAGGAGGGTTTTCGGAAGGGGCACGGTGCGGTCCTTCTTCCCCTTGCCGTCGTGCACGGTCAGGATGTTGGTATCGAAATCGAGGCAGCCCACCCGCAGGTTCAGGCCTTCGAACAACCGGAGTCCGCAACCGTAGAGCAGGCCGACGACGAGGTTGTAGGGGTATTCGAGCAAGCCGATCACCCGGTCCACCTCCTCACGGCTCAGCACGGTGGGGATGTAACGGGTCCGTCGGGCGCGGACGGCCTTGTCGCGCAGGTCGTAGTCCACCTTCAGGATATGGCGGTACACGAAAAGCAGGGCATTAAAGGCCTGGTTCTGGGTGGAGGCGACCACGTTTTTTTCGGTGGCGAGGTAGGTCAGGTAGGCGGCGGCATCCTCGGCGGTCAAGGCCGCGGGTGCCTTGTCCTTCACGAAGAACTGGAACTGCCGAGTCCAGGTTTGGTAGGTGGCCAGGGTCTTCGGTGAATACTGGCGGACCTTGATGGCGTTCTTCAGGTCGACGTAGAGGGCTTCCCACGGGTTGGGCGTCGTATTTGGCGTGCCTGGTTTCGCCGGCCAGTCCTTCACGGTCTGGTAATACAGGTCGACCGCGCGGGCGGCTTGTTCCTGCGCGGAGGGTCCTTGGCGTTTCGCGGCCAGTTTCTGGAGGAACGGTGTCCGGGAATCGGGATTGCGCGGGGGGTGGCGGTACGAGAAACAGAAGTCCAGATAGTACATCAACCACTTCCGGAAGTCGCCGCGATCGCGGTCGGGCACGGCCGCATCGGCCAGCATGGCATTGTAGGCGGGCAGCAGGGCGGCGGGAAGGGGCTTCATGGCGGGTCATTCCGGGTTGGCGTGCTCATATGCTTCACATCACCATGCTGCATAATGGCTTACCATATCAACAGTGATTTCTGTAAGAAACATCGCATAGAACACCGGCGCGCTGCCCGCTTTACGTCGCGTTGAAAACCCGCTACCCTACACCCTGTCTTTGAGGAGGTTGTGACCGCGCCACCAAAACATCGCAGGATCACAAGAAATCTTTCCAATAACTTGTTAGGTGATAAGAAAGAGTACCGTAACAATGAATGATCAAGAGACATACTTAAGTAAAGTTAAGCGCGAGATTTCAAATAAACGCAAATTTGCTTACGTAGTAATAATTTTATTTCTATTACGTCTCTAGCTCTTCTTCTCGATTCAATCGATAGCATATTCTCGTTTGCAAGTAAAAGAGTGCGCCCCCTAATTGAGAACAAGCCTGTTGTATTTGAATACTTCGATGAAATAATTACATTTGGAGATCAAAGCGGTATGTCACTGCATGACTCCGTCAAAATTTATGGTGCTCATTCCCGTGATGGTGGTATGACTGCACAAAAGTTCTGGCTGACACATAATTATCCAGATTATGAATTTATCAGTGGGCAGCTTGTCGGATCTGCTCCAGATGAGTCTTCAAATGTTCTGCTGGATTTTGGTAATCGACAAGCGATTGTTGACTTTAGTGATTTGCCAAGCACTAATGTTTTCGTAGTTGATATCATTACGATTGAGACTAAATCTGGTAAAATAAAGGAAATATATTTCGATATTTCTTCATACTACGACAAACCGTTCAAGGACCCAATTCTCGCCGAGAAAGTTAAAAGAATGGCTAAAGAAGTTATGATGTACAATGAATCAGTTACGAACAAATAGAATAACGAACTCAATTGTCGATCACCTAACATGCGCCTCCAGGAGGACTCCCGAAGCGGGAGCCCCTGAGGCTTGTCGTTCGATCCAAAGAGGCGTCTTGACGTCATGTCGTCATAGCGGTACATTGTA
>CALBHI010000021.1 GCA_937894535.1 uncultured Verrucomicrobiota bacterium | reverse complement strand
CGATCCGCAGCGGTGCCGCCCCGAACTGACCGCCGCCATGGTGGAGGAACTCGCTTGGTTTGGCCTGAACTGGGACGCCGTCGAAACCCAGCATCATTTCCTCTCCGACCACGAAACCGCGCTGGATCAACTGGCCGAGGCCGGCCTGCTTTACCCCTGCGCGTGCAGCCGCTCCCGCCTAAAATCCCTCGGCCGCCCTGCCCCCGACGGCGGCTTCGCCTACGACAACCATTGCCGAAACCGCACCCTTCCCGCCTCCGGCTGGCGTTGCTGCCCCGACCCGTTGCGCCTCCGCCTGCCCGACACCTTGATTGATTTTACCGACGAGGCCGGCCTGCAGATCGTTCAGCATCCCGCCCGCGACATGGGCGACCCGGTGGTCCGCCGCCGCGACGGTGCCATCGCCTACCACCTCGCCTGCGTGGTCGACGATGCCCGCCTCGGCGTGACCCACCTCATCCGCGGCCGCGACCTCGCTCCCAGCGCACCGGTGCAGCAGCTCATCCAGCAGGCCCTCGGTTACGCCACCCCCTCCTACCGCCACCACCTGCTCCTGCTGGAAACCACCGGCGGCAAACTTGCGAAATTCCACCAGAGCGTCGCCGTCCCCACCCTGCGCCAGCACCTCACCCCGGAAGCGCTGTGCGGCTGGCTCGCCCAGGCCGTCGAACTCACCCCCGATCCCGCACCCATCCGTCCGGCCGACCTCGTGAAGAGCTTCCGCTGGGAAAACCTGCGTACCGCCGACCTCGCCGTCACCTGGGACGGCCATACCCTGCACGCCGCGCCGTAACTGCCCCTCACCCGGCATCGCGCCAGTCGGCCGAACGCGCCTTGCTGTGCGGATACCGTTTCTCCATCCACCGCGACACCCGTTTGGTCACGAACACGATCGATACGGCCAGCAACGCAAACGAACCCAGATTCTTGATCCACAACGCGATCTCGATCTCCCAAATCCGCTCCGCCTCCCGCAGCCCGAAATGGTACAGCGCCATCAGCACCAGCCAGGTCGGAAAAAACCACAGCAACGCCACCAACACCCCCAACGACCGCACATGCTTCTCTTCCATACCCGCACCCTACGCCACCACCCCATGAAACACAAACCACCGAACGCGGCCGTAGCGTGTCTTTTAGCCGGCATAAAGCCGGCTACGAACGACGCATAACTGCGCGTGGCGCGACCAACCTGACCAAACAGGCCCACCGCGCCCTTATCGCGCGCATCGATCACCACCCGCCCCCGCCTTTCCTATTTACGCTCCCGCCCCGCTCCGTTACCGTTCGTCCGGGAGAATCAGCCATGCAGGATTTTGAAAAACTCGGTTCGTTTTACCTCGGCAAAACCTACGACGCGGCGACGAAGCAGCTGACCGACGACCTGCTGCTCTACGACGCGAAGGACCTGACCACCCACGCCGTCTGCGTCGGCATGACCGGCAGCGGCAAGACCGGCCTCTGCATCAGCCTGCTCGAGGAAGCGGCCATCGACGGCATCCCCGCGCTGATCATCGATCCGAAAGGCGACCTCGGCAACCTGCTCCTGACCTTCCCCGAGCTGCGCCCCGCCGACTTCGAACCGTGGCTGGAAGCCGCCGACGCCGCGCGCAAGGGCCTGACCCTCCCGCAGCTCGCCGAAAAAACCGCCGAGACCTGGCGCAAGGGCCTCACCGACTGGCACCAGCCCGTCGACCGCATCGCCCGCCTGAAACAAGCCGCCGAGGTCAGCATCTACACCCCCGGCAGCACCGCCGGACGCCCCCTGACCGTGCTGCGCTCGTTCGATGCCCCGCCGCAGGAGACCATCGACGATACCTCCGCCTTCCGCGACTACATCCTCTCCGCCGTCTCCGGCCTGCTCGCCCTCGTCGGCATCGACGGCGACCCCCTCCGCAGCCGCGAACACATCCTCCTCTCCTCGATCATGGACCACCACTGGCGCCTCGGCCAGAACCTCGACATCCCCGCCCTGATCCACGCCATCCAGAAACCGCCCTTCGCGAAGGTGGGCGTGTTTGACCTCGATTCGTTTTTCCCCGCCAACGACCGCCTCGGCCTCGCCATGTCGCTGAACAACCTGATCGCCTCCCCCGGCTTCGCCGTCTGGACCCAGGGCGAACCGCTGGACATCCAACGCCTCCTCTACACCCCGGCCGGCAAACCGCGTCTGACCATCCTGTCGATCGCCCACCTCGCCGACAGCGAACGCATGTTCTTCGTGACCATCCTGCTGAACGCCGTGCTCGCCTGGATGCGCACCCAGTCCGGCACCTCCAGCCTGCGCGCCCTGCTCTACATGGACGAGATCTTCGGCTACTTCCCGCCCACCGCGAACCCGCCCTCGAAACCCCCGATGCTGACCCTGCTGAAACAGGCGCGCGCGTTTGGGGTTGGGATGGTACTGGCC